>DATMRM010000028.1:0-2444 GCA_035566155.1 Steroidobacteraceae bacterium
CCTGACTGGTGAGCGTGCGCACCGTCAGACCGATCCGGCTGACCGTGGTTGAATCGCTCTCCTCGCTGCCGCCGCTATTGTTAAAGCGGCGGGCCCGGGCTTCGGTCGTCTTCTCTTTGAGTTCCTCGACGGTCACCGAGATCTTCTTGATTGCCTTGTCGCGCCACACTTCCAGTTGCGCGCTCTGCCCGGCCTTGATCTCGGAGATCATCAGCGGTAACTGATCGGAAGTCTCTACGCCGCGGCCGTTGACGCTCAGGATAATGTCCAGCGGCTCGATACCGGCCTTGTCCGCCGGGCCGCCCGACTCAACCGAGGCGACTGCGGCACCGCGCGGACGGTCAAGCCCCAGGTTCTCGGCGGTCGCCGCACTGACTTCCAGAATCGTGACGCCGATACGGCCGCGGCTCACATGGCCGGATTTGATGAGCTGTTCGGCAACGTTGTTCGCAACGTCGATCGGGATCGCGAACGAGATACCCTCATAGCCACCGCTGCGGCTGTAGATCTGTGAGTTGATGCCGACCACTTCGCCACTGAGATTGAACAACGGTCCGCCGGAATTGCCGGGATTGACTGCCACGTCGGTCTGGATGAAGGGCACATAGCCGTTGCCAGCCTCCCCGACATTGCCGCGCGCCAGCGCACTGACCACGCCGGCCGTGACGCTATTCTCGAAGCCAAATGGCGAGCCGATCGCCAGTACCCACTGGCCCGGTCGCAGCCTGCTGGAATCGCCGAGTCGCACCACCGGCAGTTCACCTTTGGCGTTGATCTTGATGACGGCAACGTCAGTCTTCTCGTCGCTGCCGACAACCTTGCCTTCGAACTCACGCCGATCGGTCAGCTTCACAGTGATCTTGGAAGCGTTGTTCACCACGTGCGTGTTGGTGAGGATGTAGCCGTCCGGGCTGATGATGAATCCGGAGCCGATCCCGCGCACGGGTGCATTGTTTCTAGGCGACGGGCTGTTCGGCCGCGGCAAGCCGAACCGGCGGAAGAAGTCGCTGAACGGATCATCCGAATCCTCATCTTCATCGGAGTTCTGGGCGGAAGGGGACTTCTCTACCACCGCCACGTTGACCACCGCGGGACCGACCTGCGCCACCAGATCGGCGAAATCCGGCAGCCCGCGCGCAGCGGCGGCGGTTGCAGAGGGCGACGGCGTCACCGCGGCGGCCGGAACCAGCGGCGCCTTGCGTGGCGCATCGCTTGCCGGGGGTGCCGCGGTCGAGGGCTGCGGCGTGCAGGCCGCAAACAGCGTGACGAAAGCGATGGCGCCCAACAGACGCGACCCAACCACCTGATTCGACATATGAGGTCTACTCCAAGAAACAACCAGAAACGGATGAATAATAGACCGGGATTCCCGATCGCGGGTTCCTAGCGGTACCGACGTTTGAGGCCGGCAGCCAGGCCGGCCCCCAGTAGTCCCAATACTACGATAGGCCAATTGCCAAAACGCAGAAAAGGGGACAGACCCGCGCGCGGTTGCACGCTGCCGCGCAGTACCGCGGGTTTGAACTGCTCAGCCTGCGCCAGGACTTCACCCTGCGGTCCAACCAGCGCCGAGATACCGTCGTTCGCCGCCCGAACCAACGGCCTCTGAGCCTCGAGCGTGCGCATACGAGCGATCTGAAAGTGCTGAAAACGGGCCCATGAGTGACCGAACCAGGCATCGTTGGTCACATTCACCAGTACTCCGGAATCGCGGATCGCCGGTAGATCGTTAGTGCCATAGGCATCCTCGTAACAGATTCCCAGTGCCAGGCGCGTGCCGGCGGCGGCCACTGATGCTTGAGCGGCGCGCCCGGGCGTAAAATCCGAATACGGCAGGTTCTTCAATCGAAGCCACGAACGCACGAACGAGGGTACCGGGAAGAACTCGGCGAAAGGCACCAGGTGATGCTTGTCGTAGAAGCTGACATCGCTGCCGAGCACCATGATCGAGTTATGGTAGTCGTCGTTCTCGTCCGCCCGCAGGATTCCCATCACCACATCTGAACCCTGCTGCGTCGAGCGCTGATAGAGCTGTTTGAGATAGGGCACCAGCTCGTTGGCGATTTGTGGCAGCGCGGCCTCGGGCCAGACGATCAGTCGTGCGCCAAGGGCCTGCTCGTTGAGCTGCGTATACAGCGCACGCGTGGGCTCGACGTTCTCGCTCTCCCATTTGATGTTCTCCGGCACCGCTCCCTGCAGCACCGCGACCGTGATGGCAGGCCCGGACGGATGAGTCCACTGAATCTGCTTCAAAGCCAGACCCAGCGGCCAGGGCAACAGCAACACCAGGCAGGCAGCCCAGCGAACACGTCCCTTGCCGCGCACCAGTGCTACCAGCGCACCGCTTCCCAGCAGAATGAGCGCGGAGATGCCGTAGATCCCGAACACGCCGGCGAACCCGGACAGCCAGGTATCGGTTTGCGTGTAGCCGAGCGCCAGCCAGG
>DATMRM010000029.1:0-2576 GCA_035566155.1 Steroidobacteraceae bacterium
TCTGCCAGCGCGAGATCCAAAGTCCCAGCCCACGACTGATCGCCAACGTGCGCTCGGCAGCTGCCAGTCGAGCACAGAAATTGAGCAGCAAGCCGGCCAGCAGCAGCGGCAGATGCGCTGCCGTCAACGCGGATCCGATCGCGCGCAGCGGTGTGGTGTGCAGCACCCACATGAGCGCAACACAGCTCAAGAGGGCACGCGCCGCGATCCTCGGCCAGCGCGAGCGCGAGCGCGTGCCTGACTGTTCCGCTTGGGGCATAGGGCTAAAGTAACGAAATACCGCCGGCCGCGCGATTGGCGCGCATTCCGTCCCGCGTTCGCGAGTGCCTACAGGCTGAAGTTACCTCGTCCTACTGCGTCGTTGCGGCGCGCTCGGCAGGCTCAGATGACCTGCCGATCTCTTCCCTCGGTCAGGAGAGGAATCCATGGATGTTCAAGCCGGACGAGATCGGCCGCGTGTATTGATCGTCACGCCGCAGCCATTTTACGAGGATCGCGGTACGCCGATCGCCGTTCAGTACGTGGCACGCGCGTTGGCCGAGATCGGCGTGGACGTGGATTTGTTGGCGTTCCCGATCGGCCGCGAAGTCAAGATCAAGAACGTGACTCTGAAGCGCTGCGCCAACTTGCTGCATATCCGTCGCGTACCGATCGGCTTCTCGTGGAAGAAACTGGTGCTCGACGCGAGTCTTTGGACTTCATTTTCGAAACTGCTGGCCCTGCGCCGCTACGACATGGTGCACGCGGTCGAAGAGGCCGCGTATATCGCTGCCGCGATTTGTCCACGGTTTGGTCAGCCCTTCATCTACGACATGGCGTCGGCTATTCCGGTCGAGCTGCAACGCCAGCCCCTGCTGAAGTCGCGGCGCGCACAACGCTTTCTGCGCTCCATGGAGCGCTGGGTATTTCACCGTGCGACGCGCGTGGTGTGTAGTCCAGGTCTGGGCCGATACGTGCACAACCAGGCCCCAGACGCGCCTGTAACCGAGTGGCGCTTTCCTGCGCAATTGCCGCACGTGCCCAGGCAGGAGACTGAATCGTTGCGTGAGCGGCTGCAGATTGCTCCCGATCGTCGGATCGTCCTTTATTCTGGCAGCTTTGCCGGCTATCAGGGCATCGATCTGCTGTTCGAGGCATTCGTGCAGGCGCGCCGGAGCAACCCCGAACTGCTGCTCATCTGTGTCGGTGCGACCGAACCGGAGATGGCGGCGTGGTCAAAACGCACACCCAAAGAATTGGTGGGACACGTACGGATATTGCCGCGTCAGCCGCGCGAGCGAATCGCTGCCTACATTGAACTCGCTGACTTTCTTGCGCTGCCCCGAGGGCGGACCGACAACGTGCCATTGAAGCTCTTTGACTATATGGCGTCGGGAAAGCCGATCATTGCCATGCGACAGGCCGCGTATGCGCCCCTGCTTGATCAGACACGTGCCTTCATTTGCGATCCTACGCCCGAGGCGCTCGCGCAGGCCATTGGACGCGCCTGCCGCTCCCCCGAGGAAGCACACTTGATGGGCCAGGCGTCGCTGCGGTATGCGCACCGCCAGTTCGGCTGGGGCCGTTTCGTTGATTTCGTGCGTGATACCTATTCGAAGTCCATATTCACCGATCGCGAAGGATCACGGCTGTCGCGGGCGAGCTAGCAGGGGCGGCCGCGGCTCTTGGCTGGCGTTTTCGGTCGCAAAGTCGTATAAGCGCGCGGCTCGCGGCTAAGAATTGAGTCATGGGGGCTTCGATGAATACCCGAGTTCGATCGGCGATCTCGCGTCGCGAGGCCATTCGCAATGCACTGATGCTGTGCGTAGCCGGCGGCGGGGTCGAGCGCACATGGAGCGCCGAGCTTCCCGCCTCGAACGCGCCGCTGAGCAGGCCGATTCCGTCCAGTGGCGAGCGCATCCCGATCGTGGGTCTGGGCACCGACTCGTTTCGGGAGGATGCCCGCGATGCTATTCGAGCCGAGATTCAGCGCATGCACGAGCTGGGCGGAACTGTTATCGATACGGCTGCCGCGTATGGCCCCAGTGAGGCATTGATCGGCGAAGCGTTGGTGGCTACCGGATTGCGCGATCGTATGTTCATTGCGACCAAGCTTTCCGCCACAGCTGCCTATGACAGGATCAATGGGGAGGCCAGTTTTCTACGCTCGCTTGAACGACTGCACGCCCACATCGATCTGCTCCAGATCCACAACCTCGATGGCATGGACAGCCTGATGCCGCTGCTGCAGAAGTGGAAGCAATCGGGAATGATCCGTTACCTCGGCGTCACGACGTCGCTCAATTCTCAGCACGCTGGGATCGTCGAAGCGATGCGCAGGTATCCATTGGATTTCATCCAGGTGGACTACTCCATCGGCAATCGCGACGCCGCAACCACCGTTCTTCCGGTAGCGCTGGAACGCAAAGTGGCCGTGTTGGTGAATCTGCCACTGGAACGCGCCGCGCTCATTGGCCAGGCCTCGCAGCGTCAACTGCCGGACTGGGTCTCGAGCATCGACGTGAAGAGCTGGAGTCAGTTTTTCCTAAAGTACGTCATCTCGCATCCGGCGGTCACCTGTGCGATTCCGGGCTCCA
>DATMRM010000030.1:0-7009 GCA_035566155.1 Steroidobacteraceae bacterium
TGCACTTCGCCCCACATCTCGGTCAGACTGGCCGCAGCGGTCCCAACATACAGCGCATACAGAAAAAACTGGCTCAGCTGTCCCCAGCTCACCTGCCCGGTCAGCACCTGGCGCGCACCCATCCATAGCACCAGCGCGATGCCGATGAACACCAGCGCAGTCCCAAACGCGGTAAGCACCGCGCGTACCTTGCTGCGGCGGATGGCGGCTTTGAAGCTGTTCTCCACCGCGGCGTCGTAGCGGCGACTTTGCAGCTCCTCGAGTGTGAACGCCTGCACAGTCTGTATGGCGTTCAGCGTCTCATCGACCAGGCTGCTGGTATCGGCGATGCGATCCTGCGCGCTGCGTGACAGGCGTCGCACCCGCCGACCCACGATAATCATCGGCACGATCACCACCGGAATCATGATCACGATCACCCCGGTGAGGCTGGCACTGGTCAGCGTCAGCATCACCAGTCCGCCGACCAGACTGAGTATGGATCGCAGCGTGATTGATAGGTTGACCCCGGCGAGCGCCTGCACCAGGGTGGTGTCAGCGGTCAATCGCGACAGGACCTCACCCGTGCGCGTGGATTCGAAGAACAACGGGTCCATGCGAATGACCCGGCGATAGACCGCCTGTCGCAGGTCCGCTACCACCCGCTCGCCTGCCCAGGTCACCAGATAAAAGCGCAGCGCCGCAAATACGCCGAAGGCCACCGAGGCGCCCAGGAACCCGAACAAATACCTATTGAGGATGGTGGTATTGGCGGTCGTCAGACCGTGATCAATCAGCTGCCTCAGAGCCGCCGGTGCCGCCAGCATCGCGCCGGCCGCCACCAGCAGCGCGAGCAGGGCGCCAAACAAAATTGCCCGGTGGGGCACCAGGAATGGTAAAAGGGCCCTCAACGGGCGTAGTGACTTGGTACGCGGTCGGTCTGTAACATCAGGCATGCAAACTGATCCTACCGCGGCGCGGTCTCGGTCGTGTGAACCAGTACTGGTCTCCGTTGACCGACGCTGGTGTTCTGGACCGATTTGGCGGTACCGTGTGGCGTAGTCAAACCTGCAGATCTAATTGGAGGATCCGCTCATGGCGCTTTGGAAAGAAACCCCAGCCCCGGCTCCGGCTCCGAGCGGCACTCCCGCCGCGGCGGGCAGCACGGTCACCGAGCTGCATAAAGGACCCAGTACCGCCCAGGATAACGATGCGACCCGGCGTCTCGCCAGCGCACCGAAGCCCGCCGGTGGTGAATCCGTGATTGGACCGGAACTGACCATCGAAGGCAAGATTCAGGGCGGCGGCGATGTGCGCATCGCTGGTCGCTTCAAAGGCGATGTCAGCGTCGATGGCAATTTCCGCATCGACAGCGGCGCGCGACTCGAAGGACAGGTAAAAGCCAGCGTGGTCGTCGTCGGCGGCGAACTGCAAGGCAATATCGACGCTGCCAAGCACGTGGATGTCCTGTCCACGGGTGTCATCGTCGGCGATGTCAAGGCAGCCTCGATCACGGTGGCGGCTGGATCACGCATGCGCGGACACGTGGAATTCGGCTGGGACGACAAACACAGCTCCGCCATTAAGGGTGCAACCCGCCAGGTATGAGCACTGCGCGGCCTGGCAATCTGGGCGCGACACGAGTCTGCCCCCACTGCAAGGCAACCGTCCTGGAAAACTCAGCGGTGTGCCCGGGATGCCGGCATCACCTGCGCTTCAATACGGGTAGCAGCCCGCAGACCGTCGCCGAAGAGGGCTACTGTGCTCTCGACGTCGACGGCACGATTAGGCATAAGGTAACCAGCGAGCCGTGCGAATACTGCGTCGTTCTGGATGTGCGCAATGAGCGCGGCGAACAGGTGGTGCGCCAGGTCGTAGGCGTCGGCGTTCTGCAGGCCGGTGAATCGCGTCGTTTGCACGTCGCGGTTGACATGCTTCCGGTCAGGGCGCAGGTGCCGGCGCAGCAACCGGCGGCCAAATTGCCCGCCAGTGTGCCGAAACCACCCGCCAATCCGACCCCGAACTCGGCCAAGAGCTTTCTGAAGCCTCCGGTACCTGGTCAGGGGCTGAACGCGGGTACGCCGAGCAAGCCCGCTGCGGCACCGGCCGCTCCGGCTTCGGCTGCCGCGGGTTCGGCTCCGCGGACCGGCTCGACCGGCTCGGCTGGCTCGCTGTTCAAGAGTTTTCGCAAGCCTTGAAACCCGAAGGCGGCGCGGCGTCATTTCAGTGACGCCGCGCCGCTGCGCGTGTGTGTTCTCTTAAGGCCTATTTCTTCGGCTTGCGGAATTTGAACAGGAACTTATTGGTCTTTCCCTGCAGTTCGAACACTCGACCGGTCATCGGGTCATCCGCCCGATGCAACACCTCGCTGGCACCGACGAATTCGAAGCCAGCACTGGTGACTTCCTGCTTCACCAGGTCCGGGTCGATCCGATGCAGCGTGCCCGAGTCGCGGGCGCCGGAACCGCTCTGCGCGGCGTGATCCTCGATGATGAACACACCGCCGGGCTTGAGCGCGTTGTACACCGCGGCGTTGAATGCTTTGATGTCAGCGTTAAAAACCGGCAGATGCATGTCGTGATAGTTCTCAGAGGTCCACACCGCATCCTGGCCTGACGGCAGGCTCAGCTCGGTGATCTTCTGCGTCAGCGCGCTGATGTTCTTGCAGGGCGTCGGCTGATCGGGCGGCGTCGGCCGATTGAGCGGCGTCGCCGGCGTCACACGCAAGGTAGTGACCTGTCCTTTTGCGCCTGCGACCAGACACAGCAGTCGCGTGTAGTAACCGCCGCCCGGCTGCAGCTCCAGCACTTTGTCGCCAGGTTTGATGCCGGAAAAGGTCAGGACCTGATCGGGCTTGCGGTCATCGTCGCGCTTGCGATCCGCATCCGGCCGGGTCGGTTCGGCCACTGCGGCGGTAACGTATGGCGGTACCTTGCCCGGACTACCGGAGTTGCCGCCCGTAACGCATGCGACGGCACACAGCGCCAGTGCGGCGCCTGCGAGCATAGTTTTCATCGGAATATCCCCCTTCGTAGAGCTTGGAATTGGAAACCAGGTGCGCGAGTTTCGCCGAGCCATCTTACCGTCAGTCGGACGGTATCTGTCCTCCCAATGCCAACAGCAGCTGCACCATGTCCTGCAGGCGCTGCGATTGTGCGCGCACCAGCCCTAAGCGCGCCTGCTGATTCTGGCGCTGCGCTTCCAGCACCTGCAGCACTCCACTGTTGCCCGCGCTATAGCTCTCGCGCGTCAGCTCGAGGTTGTCTGCCGCGGTGGCAACGGCGGTCTGCTCGCTGCCGATCAGCTCCTGATCGTGATCGAGGCCTTCGAGCGCATCGGCAACCTGCGTAAAGGCGCTCAGCAGCACCTGCTGATAGTTGCCGGCCGCGGCGTGCATCGCCTCGGTCGCGGCGCGCTGTTTGGCGCGCAGTTCCCCGTGGTTGTACAGCGGCTGGGTCAGGCTGCCGACGACTCCCCAGGCGCTGCTGCTGGACTCGAACAGGGTGCGCAGAGTGTTTGACTGAAGGCTCGCATTGGCCGTCAGACCTATCTGCGGATAGAGGTTGGCGGTGGCGACGCCGATGGCAGCCGTGGCCTCGTGCAGCTGCGCCTCGGCGGCCAGAATATCGGGCCGGCGGTGCGCCAGTTCCGAGGGCAAGGACACCGGCAAGTGCGCCGGTAGCGCGAACTCATCGAGTTTGAATTCCGGCGGTGACCAGTCCGCCGGCGCCTCACCCACCAGCTGCGCGATGGCGTGCGTGGCGTTGCTCAGATCCCGGCGCAGCGGGGGCAGCAGCGTCTGATCATTCGCGAGCTGACTCTGCGCAGTCAGCACATCCACACGCGTACCACTGCCGGCATCGAACGCATCCTTGACCAGCTGCACGTCCTTGCGATCATCCACCAGCAGTGCCAACAGATTGTCGATCTGCGCGCGCGCGGCCGCGGCGGCCAGCGCCTGCCGTGCGATGTTGCCGCTGACCGTCAATTCCGCGGCGTTCAGCTCCTGCTGCTGGTAGAGCGTCTGCGCATGCTGCTGTTCGATTTTGCGACGCGTGCCGCCAGCAAAGTCGAAGCTGTAGCTCACAGCCGGGCCAATCGAATAGAACGTGAATGCGGGCAGTTTCTGCGGCCCGAGGAATGCGGCGCCGTATTTGTCGCGACCCGAACTCGCATCGAGCGTCAGTTCCGGATACCGCCCGGCTTCACTCACCACGTCCAGCGCCCGAGCTTGCGCCAGCGTCGAGCGGGCCGCCTCGAGCGTGTGATTGGCTTTGAGCCCCTGTCGGATCGTCGCGTCGAGCTGCGGCGAGTTCAGCAGCGACCACCATTGCGCAGGCTCGATCGCCGCGGTGTCCACCTGCATCCCACTGTGACTCAGGGTATCGAGCGGCGCCGCGGTAAAGGCCTGAGTGGTCGGTACCGGCGGGGCTGTGAAGTTGGGCCCGGACACGCAGCCTGCCAGAACCGACAGCACGCACCAAGCTAGCAGTCGGCGTGATACGGGCGCCGCATTCATCCGCGGCTGGCCACCGACTTGGTTGATCCACCCAATAGCGTCCGGTGATGCTCAGTGTCCACAGTCACCTCGGCGCTCAGGCCTGAGTGCAGTGGCATCGCGCCCCCAAGTCCGCAGTTGTCATCCAGCTGCAGTCGCACTGGCACGCGCTGCACGACCTTCACCCAGTTGCCGGTGGCATTCTCCGCCGGCAGCATCGAGAACTGCGAGCCGGTGCCCGGGCTGAGGCTCGTCACATGGGCTTTGCAATCGTGTGACGGATACGCATCGATGCTCACCTTGGCGGTCTGTCCAGGCCGCATGTAGGTGAGATCGTCTTCCTTGAAGTTGGCTTCGATCCAAACATCGCGCGCCGACACCAGCGTGAACAGCGGCGCGGCGGCATTGATGTAGTCGCCAGCCTGCAGCTGTTCAACTTTCGCCACGACGCCGTCATCGGGCGCGACGATCACGGTATAGGACTCATCCAGCTTGGCCTTATCGAGCGCGGCCTGCGCCTGCAGCACCACCGGGTGCGCATCCACCGGCGTATCGGCACTGCCTCCCAGCATCGCCAATACACTGCTGACCTGCTGCTCCGCCGAGGCCAGATTGGACTGCGCCATCTCCACCGCGTGTTGCACCTGCTCGAATTGCGCGCGCGAGCTGATGCCCGACTGCAGCAGGCGCTGCTGGCGCTCGAACTCATGTTGCTGGTACGAGAGCGTGTCCTTGTTGGCGGTGAGACTCGTGAGCTCACGGCGATAGGTGGCCTTGCCGGCGATGATCTGCATGCGCGCCGCCGCCAGTTTGGCCTGCGCTTCCTCGACCGCGATCTGGAACGGACGCTCGTCCAGACGGAACAGCACGTCGCCCTTGCGAACCAGCTGATTGTCGCGCACGTCCACGTCGACCACGCGGCCCGGCACGTTCGAGCTGATGGTGGCCTGGGCCGCCATCACCGACGCATCGTCCGTCGTCGCATAACGACCCGATGTCAGGTAATACCAAAGACCGAAAATGACCGCCACCAGCACACCGCCGCCCATGAGAATCCAGCGCAGGCGCGCACGTCGATCGTCGGCCTGCTGAAGACGTCGCTGCTCTGTCAGGTTGTCAGCTACGGCATCCATAGAGATCTCACTTTGCTTCCAGAGCAGACAGGGTTCCGTGAACGCGCTCGAGCAACTCGATGAGCTGCTCTCGCTGCTCGGGACTGAGGGACGCCATCGCTTCCTGACGGCACTGGTCAGCGATCTTCCACATGCGATTGAGAATCGGCTTGGCGGCCTCGCGCAGATACAGCCGGTGCGCGCGCCGATCCGCCGGGTCGGCGCGGCGCTCAATCCAGTGGTCCTGCTGCATGCGATCCAGGGTCCGCACCAGCGTCATCGGATCGGTATCGCTCAACTCGGCCAGCCGCGCCTGGCTGATGCCCTCGTTGCGCGAGAGATGTCCGAGCACCTTACATTGCGGTAGCGTCAGCTCCAATTCGCGCGCGTGACGCTGGAAATACGCCGCATACAGACGCGACACGTCGCGCATGAGGAATCCAAAGTTCCGCAGCCGCTCGGCCGGAGCCGGGGCCGGGGCGCTGGTCGTGGCTTCATTTGTTTTCACAGGAGTTATAATAACATTTGCTATTATATACGCAAGTGGCCATTCACCTCCGGCCCCCCGGGGACTAGCGGTACCGGCTCATCCCCTGAGCGACTTCCTGCTTGGCCTGCTCGACGCTTCCCCAGCCCTCCACGCGCACCCATTTGCCGGCTTCCAGATCCTTGTAGTGCTCGAAGAAGTGCTGGATTTGATGCAGGCGCTCGGGATGGATGTCCTGGTGGCGCTTCCAGTGGCTATAGATAGAGAGCACGCGATCGTCCGGAACGGCCAGCACTTTCGCGTCGCCGCCCTTCTCGTCGGTCATCTTCAGCATACCCAGCGGACGACATCGCACCACCACGCCCGGGATCAGCGGGAAAGGCGTGATCACCAATACATCGACCGGATCGCCGTCATCCGCGATCGTTCGCGGCACATAACCATAGTTGCATGGATAGTGCATCGAGGTTCCCATGAAGCGGTCGACGAAGATCGCGCCGGTCTCCTTGTCCACTTCGTATTTGATTGGGTCGGCCGCCATCGGAATTTCGATGATCACATTGAAAATATCAGGCGCCTGATTGCCCGGTGTCACCAGGTCGAGTCCCATTGGTTGCCTCCGCAGAACTATGCGCGAGCATCCTACAGGCGAATATGTCGACCGGACATCAACTATTCGCGACAATGCGAAGTGGCGTTGGAGTGTGAAAGCAGTCACGTCATCCGTTACTGCTCCTATGCGTTCATAGTCGTATCGAATTCAATTGCTACGGAGAAGGCATGATGCATTTTAGAAGCACCAAAGCGGGCATTGCGGCGCTAGTCGTTGCGGCCGTAATGCTGGGAGGCTGTGTCGTGACCGCACGACCGGCCTATGGAGTTGTGACGGTTGCACCACCCGCCCCTCAGGTGGAGGTGGTAGGCGTTGCTCCT
>DATMRM010000031.1:0-4517 GCA_035566155.1 Steroidobacteraceae bacterium
AACCACGACCTCCGCGGATATGCCGCGGTCCGCCAGAAAGCGCTCCAGGATATGGGGATAGGTCGTTGCAATGCGTTTGCCCTGAAGCGATTGCGCGCCTCGATAGTCAAATCCGTCCGGTACCGCGATACATAATTTACAACGCCCGAAATCGAGCAGCTGCACCGTCTCGAACAGCGGCGCGATGGCGCGCCCCGCGAACGCCAGGCGCTTTTCCTGGACGACATTCAATCCCACCAATCCCAGGTCGCACACGTCCTCCTGCACCAGATCCGGGATGTCGTCGTCGCGCACGAACAGCACGTCGAGCGGCATGTTCTCGCCGAAGCCCATCAGCTGGTCCTTGCCGCGCGACAGTTTTAGTCCACAGCGCGCCAGCAGATCGAGCGAGGGATCGGTCAGCCGGCCGGACTTCTGCACCGCCAGGCGCAGGCGTGTCTCCTTGCTCATGGCTGCGCCCCGACGCGCTGCGCGGCCAGCGCGTAGCCGCCGTTGCCCTGCGCCAGGTAGCGCGCGACCCGGCCGATGGTCGTCACGCTGACACCGGTGTGCCGATGGACCTCCCGATAGGGCAGTCCCCGTCGCAGGCATTCGACCACCGCCCAGCGGTCGGCCATGGCCTGCAGTTCCGCCGGCGTGCACAGATCGCGCAGGAATGCGCGGCATTCCTCGACGCTGCGCAGCGTCAGCACCGCGTTGATGAGATTGCGCTCAATGAGGGCTTCCTGGCGGGCGCTCACTTGCCGGTGGGACTTCATGCTGATCCAGTGTATTAACGCGCTAGTACACTAACACAAGGGCGGATGAGCGGCAAGACTGAAAGCGGATCGGCCGGCAAGCCTCACACGCTCGGCTGGCTCGGCTGCGGATCGCGGGTCGGGTGATCGCCCGCGCCGGCCTGAGCGGCCTCGAGCAGCCGCAACAGCGTCGCAACGCCGCGCAGGATGGCTTCCTTTTCGTCCGACGTGGCCTGGTTCAGGGCGCTCTGCAGCGGTGCCGCCGCCAGCTGTGGCGCGTGAGTGGCCATCCATTGGCTCACCATCGGGGATATCGCGATGATCGTGTAGCGCCGGTCCTCATCGCTGGGCTTGCGCTCCAGCAGGCCGCGCGCCTGCAGCCGGTCGACGATGCCGGAGACGGTGCTGTGCGCCAGACGTACGCGCTTGCACAGATCCTTGAGCGTGATGCCTTTCGATTCATACACCGCCCGCATCACGCTGGTCTGCGGGCCGGTCAGCTCAGGCTGCGTTCGATGCTCTGCGCGATGTCGCCGGCAGCAAGCGTGCGCTGGGTGGCCATGCAGCCTGCAGCTTACAGAACAAAGGGAATGATCGCCCTGCGCACGGCGCGGCAGTCGGTCAGATAGATGCAGCGCGCTCAGCAGTAATCGGCACTGCGATCAGATGGCGCTGGCCGAATGCCGGCGCGGTTTCCGAACACGGCGCAGTATCATGCCGGTGTAGATCGGATGGCGTACCAGCGCGCAACCCCCGCCGCCCGGGTGGCGGATGGGCTTTCACGGGCTTGAGCGCGTCGTGAGCGACAGGTCGTGTACGACGGATATGAGCGCCAAGCGCCCCAGGGCGTCAGCAGGCCGTCGGAACGCTCGTCAGCGGCGACCGCCTTCCTTGATCTCGATCTCGATCGCATCAATGACTTTGTGCGGCTTGGCGGCCTCGGTGGCAAGCCTCAAGGCCTTGTCCAGTTCCCAGTCGTTGGTGACGAAGCCGGTCAGCAGCACGGCGCCATCCTTGAGGGAGACTTCGATATGTCGTACGTACAGGTACGGATCGGACTGCAGGGCGCTGCTGACCCGGAACAGCAGCAGGTTGTCCGTGGCGACGGCGACCGCCGGTGATCTATCCGTATCATTCGACATCGCCGGCAGCGCAGCGGACGTGAGCGCTGCGGCCGCGATGCAAAGGTACAGAGTGCTGTGTGATCGTTTCACGATAGGTTCCCCTGCTGTAGCTTCTGGTACGTCATTACTGTTAAGTCTGGTGGCAGTCTGGCGCAAATACTGGGCGTCTAATGCTCGATCCAGTGTGGGAACATTCTCACGGTTTGCCGCGCTCCACCAGCAGGCGCAGTCGCTCGAGCGCCGCATCCCAGTGTCCGGAGATCTGCTCGAGGTAAGCGCGCACATCGCGCAGGCGGCTCTGCCGCAGCTGCCAGATGCATTGGCGACCGCGACGCTCACAGCTGACCAGCTGCGCCGCTTCCAGCGCGCGCAGATGCTTGGTGATGGCCTGACGGGTGAGCTGTGACTCGTCAGTGAGCCGCGAGATCGACAGCGGCCCGTCCTGGCTCAGTCGCATCACGATGCGCAGCCGCGTCGCGTGCCCGAGCGCGGCAAAGGCGGGCGCGGCGCCGGCGAGGGATGTCGGCGCGGGGCTGCGACGGGCGTGCTGCATCGTTAGCGCTCAGGGCTGCATCGCCAGGTACTTCTCGATGTTGCGAATCTGGTGCGCCCAGCCGCCATCATTCGCCTCGAGCGCCGCGGCGCGCCGTTCCAACGCAATGCGGTCGAACCCGGACTCGGTGATCGTGAGCTGCGTATCGCTGCCGACGGCGCGCAACGCGAACACGATCAGCGTGGTCGGCTCGTGCGAGTAGTCGGTGTCGGGTGAGACCGCATACGGATGCCAGCGAAAGCAGATGCTGCGCAGCGGCTCGATGCGCTCCACCCAGAATTCGAATTTCTTGCCCTCATGAGGCGCCTGCAGCCTGGCCACTTCGGGGTCCACGCGAGTCGGCGTGATGCGGCCGGACAGGCGCGCACCGGCCCTGAAGGGAGCATCGAAGCTCACGCCGAACCAGAAGCCAAATTGCGTCGAATCGCTGACCGCCTGCCAGACGCGCTCCAAGGGCGCACGCAGCAGGATCTGTTTCTCGATCTTATCTGTGCTCATAGGCAACCTCCTGGTTGCATGAGAGCATAGTTCAGGCTGCCGCCCGCGGGCAACCTTGCGGGTGCCTATTGGCGGCGGGCCAGCTGCCAGGCCTTATGTCGCGGAATGCTTGGTCGCCGACGGCTCAGCTTGACCCCCGGCGCCGGCCCCTTTTAGACTCCTCTTCACTCATCGAGACCGGCTGAGGGAAAGGCCCTTAGACGCCGGGGCAACCGTCGGATATCCGAAATGGTGCCAACTCCTGCGGCCCGGAAATCAATTCCGGCCGATAGATGAGGGCCGATTGATCAGCAGCAGGCTGAGCAGGCGAGCGGTCCGCAGGAGTGCCACGGTGAAACGCAACAGGCACAGCGGAGCGCGAATTGAGTTTGGCCCCACAGCATGTTTTCTCTCCCGACGTCCTCGAAGACGTCCTGCATTTATCGGCCCGATTTTCACTGCACCATGGCGGCAGCCTCGAGCAGCCGGCGCTTGGCTGGCGTCTGGCCGGACGTGCGGATGCCCCGATCGTCGTTGCCTTGGGGGGCATTTCGGCGCATCGCTGCGTGTTCGATCGATCACAGCCGCGCGAAGGCTGGTGGCATGAAGTGGTCGGCCCGGGTCTGGCGCTCGATACCGAACGGGTGCGCGTACTGGGCATCGACTACCTGGGCGGCAGCGCTCAGTCCTCAGGTCCGAGTGCCGGTGGCATGTTTCCGAGCCTCTCGAGCTACGATCAGGCTCAGGCGCTCGCGCAGCTGCTGGATCATCTGAAGATCGCGCGTCTGCGCGCGATCGTTGGCGCTTCCTATGGCGGCATGGTCGCACTCGCGTTTGCCGAGCGGTTCGCAGCGCGTGTCGAACAGCTGATCGTGATCAGCGGTGCTGACCGCGCTCACCCGATGGCCACCGCCTGGCGCAGTGTTCAGCGGCGCATCGTGCGTTTCGGGCTCAGCTGCGGACGCTCGCCGGAGGGACTGGAGCTGGCGCGCGCGCTGGCGATGGCCACCTACCGATCCGCCGATGAGTTCGGCATGCGCTTCGATGCCCCACCGCGCCAGAGCGAGGGTCGTTTCGTGTTCCCGGTGGAGGAGTACCTGTTCGCGCGTGGACGCGACTACGCCACGCGTTATCGTCCGGAATCGTTTCTGTGCCTGTCCGAGTCGATCGATCTGCACGCGGTCGATGCCGCGCACATCCACACACCCACCGATCTGGTGGCGGTGCGCGAGGATCAGCTGGTACCGATCACTGATATGCGCGCGCTCGCAATGAAGCTGCCGCGCGCGCGACTGCACGAATTGTCCTCGCCGCATGGCCACGATGCTTTCCTGAAGGAGGCCGCCGGCCTGCAGCCTGTGTTTTCGTCCCTATACGGAGTGAGCCAACGTTGAGCGATTCAGCCGATGCCGTCACGCGCGCCGTGCGTGCGGGTCTTGAAAGCGATGATGCCACCGGCGCGGTCGTGCCGCCGATTCATCTGAGCGCCACCTATGCGTTTCGAGGCTATGGTGAGAAACGCGCTTACGACTACTCGCGTTCCGGCAATCCGACGCGCGATCTGCTGGCCGCGGCCATCGCCGATCTGGAGGGCGGCGTCAGTGCGGTGATCACGAGCTCCGGCAT
>DATMRM010000032.1:0-9499 GCA_035566155.1 Steroidobacteraceae bacterium
CATGCATCAGCCGCTTGGCGCGTACCACCTTGCCACCGAAGACTTCAACGATCGACTGATGGCCGAGACACACGCCAAACACGGGAATGCGCCCTGCAAATTCGCGGATCATCGCCATCGAGATCCCTGCCTGCGCTGGCGTACCGGGGCCGGGGGAGATACACAGATGGGTCGGCTCGAGCGCGCGTGCCTGATCGAGGCTGATCGCATCGTTGCGGTACACCTCGACCGCCGCGCCGAATACCAGGAACGCCTGCACCAGGTTGTAGGTGAAGGAATCGTAGTTATCGATCAGCAGCAGCCGTGCGTTCACAGTCCTGCCTCCGCAAGCTCCAGTGCACGCCGCACCGCGGCGCTCTTGGCCAGCACCTCATCATGCTCGGTGGCCGGATCGCTATCGGCCACCAGACCGCCGCCCGCCTGGTAGCTGTACTCATCACCGTGAAATACCAGTGTGCGAATGGTGATCGCATGGTCCATGTCACCTTGAGCGCCGAAGTATCCGACGGTGCCGCCGTACAGGCCGCGCCGCACCGGTTCGAGTTCCTCGATGATTTCCATCGCGCGCACCTTCGGCGCTCCGACCAGCGTGCCCGCCGGAAAGCAGGCGGCGAACAGGTCGAACGCATCCCGATTGGGAGCCAGCCGACCCTGCACACCGCTGACGATGTGCATCACGTGGCTGTAGCGCTCGATGATGCGGTACGGATCGACGTGGACACTGCCAGCCGTGGCGACCCGGCCTAGATCGTTGCGCGCAAGGTCCACCAGCATGACGTGCTCGGCATTCTCCTTGATGTCAGCGCGCAACTCCTGTTCCAGCCGAAGATCCTCGGCCGGATCCTCTCCACGCGGTTTGGTACCCGCGATCGGACGCAGCTCCGCGTGGCCACGATTGAGTTTCACCAGCGCTTCGGGCGAGGAGCCGACCACCGTGAGATCGCCGAGCCGGCAGAAGAACATGTACGGCGAGGGATTGATGAGCCGTAGCGCACGATAGACCTGGAATGGATCGAGCGCATGCTGACCGACGAAGCGCGAGGCCAGCACGAGCTGATAGGCGTCACCGGCGGCGATGTATTCCTGCGCGCGACGCACGCCGCTCATGTGCTGATCGCGTGTCAGCGACGGCGTCGGCGGGGCGAAGGATCCGCTACGCGCGATGTGTGGCACCGAGCCCTGTAGTGCCTGAATGACTTCACGTCGCAACGAGGCGCGCTCGGCCTCATCGCCAGCGTGCAGCAGCGCGATACCCCGGCTCACATGATCGAACACCAGCAGCGAGCGCGGTGCCTGATAGTGCAACAGCGGCACGCCGGGCAGCGCTCGCGCGTGCTGCGGCAGCCGCTCGAAGAACCGCACCACATCGTAGGACGTGTAGCCCACGAGCCCGCCGGCAAGCGGGACCTGACCCAGTGCCGGTAGCGGCAGCGGTACGCGCCTCAACGCCTCGCGCAAGCCATTCAGCAGCTCATCGCGAGTGCGGGGAACGGCGCGATGCTCTTCTCCGAGCTGAAAGCCGTGTTCGTCGAGACGCACCTGCAGCGTATCGCCAAATCCTATGAAGGAGTAGCGACCAATCCGCTCACCGCCTTCCACACTCTCGAGCAGGAAGCGTGGCTGTAGCGGCGCCAGCTTGGCAAAGGCCGAGACTGGGGTATCCAGATCGCCGGCGATGTCGAATGGAGGCTTCATATAGTAAAAAACCCATCCCGGAGCGTTTCCGGAGATGGGTCTGGTATGCGTTTGCCTTGAGTAGTGTCGTCGATTACGGGATGCAGCAACGTCCAGCGCCCACTCCTATTCGGGGGCGCCACCACCATGAACGGGTGAAGACGTGGCTGTACATAGGTTTCAGAGTATGGCCAGCGGCGTGACAGCTCGTCAAGCCACGGCGTATTACCGTCGTTTACTTCGCATTTACCGTATGTAGCGCCTTGCACAGTGTGGCAGCGGCCTCCACCTCGCTCGGTCCCATTCGGATCAGGCGTGGGTCGGACCATGCCAGCAGATGCCCGGTTCGCACCGCTCTCATCGAGCCGAAGGCATGCCATTGCAGCAGCCAGTGCTGGGGGGACTTGGGATCCGAATCCAGCGCCAGAATGACGTCGGGGTCGCGCGCCAGTACCGACTCGATCGTGACGGCGGGCGAGACGTCGCTCAGGTCGTCATACGTGCTGCGGTAGCCGCACATGTGAATCACATCGGTGATGATCTCGTCCTTGCCCACGGTGTAAAGCGGCTTGTCCCAGACCTGTATGAACACGGAAGCGCGGCTGAGCATGCTGTACTGGCTGCGCAGCGATGCGATCTGACCTGCCAGTTCATTGGCCGCGGCGGCCGCCTCGGATTGCGTACCCGTCAGTACACCCAGTCGCTTCAGGCTATCGGGCATCTGCTCGAGCCGAGTCACGTGATGATGGTAAATGCGAAGCCCCACGCGTTGCAGCCGTGCGATCTCAGTCAGCGACGTACCCCCGGTCCACACCACCACCACGTCCGGGTGCAGCGCCAGAATGCGCTCCAGATCCAGGCTCTGGGCATCGCCGATGCGCTCGATCTTCTGCGCGGCGGCCGGCTCATCCGAGTAGGCGCTGGTACCGACGATGCGTCCGCCGGCACCTGCGGCGAACAGCATCGCAGTGGCCCCCGGTGCGAGGCTCACGATCCGCTGGGCCGGCCCCGCCAATTCGATCGTGGCGCGATCGTCATCTTCCACACGGTAGGCCGCGCACAGCGCAGGCATGAACAACAAGGCAGCACACAGCAGGCGCACAGTCATCTGGTTAGCCTACCCGCTTCGGGCTCGACAGTCCTGGAACCGGTCGATTGACTTTATACTGGCGATAGACAGCATTTATCGCCATTTCCGATGACCGACCTGAAACTCAAGGATCTGCGCTACCTGGTCGCGGTAGCGGACACTCGCCACTTCGGCCGCGCCGCGGCCAAGTGCTTCGTCAGCCAGCCGACCCTTTCGGCGCAGCTGCGCAAGCTGGAAGACTATCTGGGCGTGCAACTGATCGAGCGACGGCCGCGCAAAGTCGCCCTGACCGAGGCGGGTGAGAACATCGCACAGCGCGCTCGCTCGATGCTCGAGAGCGGCGATGCGATCGTCAGTCTGGCATTGACCCGCCGCGACCCGCTCGCCGGAGCGTTGCGACTGGCGTTGCTGCCGACGATCGGGCCGTATCTGTTGCCGCACGTCGCGCTGAGAATCCGCAAGGCGCTGCCCCGGCTGGAACTGATGCTGTACGAATATCGAACTAATCCGTTATTGGAACGCCTGCAGCAGGGCGAGATTGACGTTGGTATTCTCGCGCTCCCGGTGCAGGGGGATGGTCTGATCACCCGCGAGCTCTATCAGGAACCGTTCGTGGCGGCACTCCCGGCCAGTCATCGTCTGGCCGGGCGCGCGCGCGTGCGCGTCGAGGACTTGCAGGGCGAAAGCGTGCTGCTGCTGGAGGACGGCCACTGTTTGCGCGATCAGGCGCTCGCGGTCTGCAGCCGCAGCGGTGTGCAGGAGAGGCATGATTTTCGGGCGACCAGCATCGAGACGCTCAGACAGATGGTTGCCGCGGGCGTGGGTGTCACACTGTTGCCGGAACTGGCGAGTGTCGGCACGTATGGGGCGACCCGCGGCCTGACCGTGCTGCCATTCGCCAAGCCGGTTCCAACCCGAACCATCGGTGCTGTGTGGCGCAAGAGCACCGCCAGGGCTGTCGCCATCGATGCGGTGTGCGATCAGATACAGCGTCACAGCGGATTGCCTTCGTGAGCGCTCCCTCCGTCTACGATCGGATGTGCTGGCCGGAAGGGCAGCTCGAGCAGGCGTTGGCAGGCGGCGAGCACCGCCGCGAACTGACCGCCTGGCTGGGCGAGAGTGAGTACACGTTGTTGAGCACGTTGGCGCGGCAGGCCGCCACCGCCAAACGCCGGCCGGATGCGCCCACGATCTATCTGTTGCCTGGCATCCTGGGATCGCAACTCGGCGTGCCGCGTGCGGCGGGCGAACCTCCGGACGTGCTGTGGCTCGATCCAGACGACGTGGTCAATGGACGCCTGACCGAACTGCACCCGCAGCACCCGACGGGCGTGTGCTCTCTCGGTCCGGTGATCTACAACTACCTGGCCCTCAAACTGAGGCTGGCCGCGGCCGGATTTCACGTCGTCTTTCACGACTACGACTGGCGCCACGACATTGTGGCTTCCGGCCGGCGACTGGCTGATCGCCTGAAGGCGGATTCGGCGACACAGATTGCATTGGTCGGACACAGCATGGGCGGTCTGCTCGCACGTGCGGCGCTCCGGCACATCGATCACGAGTGCGCTCCGCAGCGCATCCGCCACGTCATCGGCATCGGTGCGCCGCATGGCGGCGCGATTGCCGCGGTACAGGCACTGCGGGCCGCCTACCCGGTCGTGTGCCGACTGGCGGCGATCGATCAGCATCACGATGCCCAGAACCTGACGCTCGAGGTGTTCCGTTACTTTCTGAGTCTCTATCAGATGCTGCCCACGGAGAGCCCCGCGCTGAATCTGTTCGACGTGAGCAGCTGGCCTCGCACCGGCGCGGTCCCGGTACCGGAGCTGCTGGCGAGCGCGCGTGGATTCGCATCGCAGCTCGCCTGCGCGGACGCGCGATTCTTCTCGATCGTCGGTATCGGACAGCGCACCGTGACTGGCATCGAGCGTCAGGGCGAGGAGTTCCGCTACGAGATCACTTCGTCCGGTGATGGCACCGTGGCGATCAGCCGCGCGACACTCGCTGGGGCACCGCTGTATTGCGTGCGGTGCGAACACAGCGAGTTGCCCAGAAGTCCGACGGTCGCTGACGCGGTGATCGACCTGCTGCGTGCCGGACGCACGCGACGCCTGCACAGCGGCGTGACGCAGCAGCCGGGTCACAAGGTCCATTTGACAGATGCCATGATCAGCCGTGAGCTCGGCGGCAAACTGGACTGGCACAAACTGTCGATTCTGCAGCGCCGCCGCTATCTGGATCGCCTCAGTGAGGCCCCTGCATCCTATCGATTCGGCCAACGTCGCCCTGCAAGCTGAAGGGCGGTGGGGGAAATTGTAAGAAAGCTGTGCAACACTAGGCGGCCCGAGTCGTAGGCTCGCGCTTCCTTAGAACAAACATCTGGCCGGGCATGGATCGTAGAGGTCATTTTGCTTTCGTACGCGATCTGGCGACGCGATGGGATTTGATCGCGGCGATCGTCGTGTTTGCGCTGCTGATCTTCGCGATCGAAGCCAGCCACGGACTGCTCGAGCCGCTCTCCAAGCTCAATGCCGAACCGCTGTCGCTCGATCCGGCCAATTTGCCATTTTACGCGGCTCGGACGACGCTGCGAATGTTCGCGGGTCTGCTCTTCTCGCTGGTGTTCACACTCACCTACGCCACGTGGGCTGCCAAGAGTCCTCGTGCCGAGAAATTACTGGTCCCGATTCTCGACATCCTGCAGTCGGTTCCGATTCTCACTTTCCTGTCGGTTACGGTTGTGTTCTTCATGTCGTTGGCCCCTGGCCGGGTGCTCGGCGCCGAGTTCGCAGCGATCTTCGCGATCTTCACTAGTCAGGCCTGGAACATGGCCTTCAGTTTTTATCAGTCGCTGCGCACGGTGCCCTACGAACTCACCGAAGCGGCCGACACCTTCCATCTGACCCCCTGGATGCGCTTCTGGCAGCTCGAAGTTCCTTTCGCACTGCCGGCGCTGATTTGGAACGTCATGATGTCGATGGCCGGTGGCTGGTTTTCGGTGGTGCTCTCGGAGTTCGTCACGGTAGGGCAAACCACGTTCGCGTTGCCGGGGATTGGTTCCTATATCGCACTCGCCACCCAGCAGGGCAACGTCAAGGCGATTGGCTACGCGATTGCGGCGATGATCCTGGTGATCCTCGCGTGCGATCAGCTGATCTTTCGTCCGCTGGTGGTATGGGTCGATCGCTTCCGCGTCGAGCAGGAGCCTGGCACCTGGCTGCCTGATTCCTGGGCGCTGACGATGATGCGCCGCTCGCGCATCGTCGCCGCGGTGACGACCACGTTCTATGCAACGGTACGTTGGACCAGCTGGGCGTTACCACGTCCGAAACGCGTGATCTCGCGCCTGCCCCGGGCCGTGAATCGGCGACTGGACATGCTGTGGATCGGTCTCGTCGTGCTGCTGCTGGTGTGGGGGGCCTGGAAAATTGGCGTCGAGCTGATCGCCCAGACCACCTGGAGCGAGACACTCCACGTGATCGGTCTGGCCTCGCTGACCATGCTGCGCGTCATTGTGCTGATTGCCGTTGCCAGCCTGATCTGGGTACCGATCGGCATACGCGTTGGCCTCAATCCGCGTGCCGCGGAAATCGTGCAGCCGATTGCCCAGTTCCTGGCATCCTTTCCGCCGCAGCTGCTGTTTCCACTCGCGGTCTATGGCATCGTGACCTGGAAGCTCAATCCCGACATCTGGCTCAGCCCGCTGATGATCCTGGGCACGCAGTGGTACATCCTGTTCAACGTCATCGCCGGGGCGACGGCGATCCCCAACGAGCTGAAATATGCCGCCGAGAATTTTCAAGTTCGAGGCTGGTTGTGGTGGCGCCGGGTGGCGCTGCCGGCGGTGCTGCCGTATTTTGTGACCGGCGCCATTACCGCGTCGGGGGGTTCCTGGAATGCTGCGGTCCTGGCCGAACTGGCCAGCTGGAAGACCTCCACGGTCGAGGCACACGGCATCGGCTCGTACATCGCCCAGGCAACCGCCGCGGGCGACTTCCAAAAATGTATTCTGGGTGCTGTCGTGATGTGTGTATTCGTGGTCGTCATCAACCGCGTGCTGTGGCGGCCGCTGTATTACTACGCCGAGCGTAAGTACCGCTTGACCTGAAGGATGAGTCAATGAACGCCGTACCACAGATCAACACCGCGCCTCTGCTCGAGGTCGAAGGCGTACGCAAGTCGTTTCCGAAACCGGATGGCGCGGAGCTGCTGGTGCTGGAAGGGGTCAACCTGCGATTGGTTCCGGGCCAGATCGTCGGTCTGCTCGGCCGCTCCGGTTCAGGCAAGTCAACGCTGCTGCGTCTGATCGCCGGACTCGCGCAGCCCAGTGCTGGCACGTTGCAATACATGGGCAAGCCGATCGATGGCCCGGCCGATGGCATCGCCATGGTGTTCCAAAGTTTCGCACTCTATCCTTGGCTGACGGTGTTTGAGAACGTCGCACTCGGCCTCGAGGCGCTGCGTATGGAGAAGGCCCAGATCCGCAAGCGTTCCTTGCAGGCGATTGACCTGATCGGTCTGGATGGGTTCGAATCGGCTTATCCGCGCGAGCTGTCCGGCGGCATGCGTCAACGCGTGGGCTTCGCCCGTGCGCTCGTGGTGCACCCGAATATCCTGTTGATGGATGAGCCATTCTCGGCTCTAGACGTGCTGACCGCGGAAACACTGCGCACCGACTTCCTGGATCTGTGGGGCGAAGGCCGCATGCCGATCAAGGGCGTGATCCTGGTGACGCACAACATCGAAGAGGCGGTGCTGATGTGCGACCGCATTCTGGTGTTCGGCAGCAACCCAGGGCGGATCCTCACCGAGATCATTGTCACCCTGCCGCAGCCGCGCAAACGTCTGGATCCGGTGTTTCGCGAAATGGTGGATCGGATCTACGTCGAGATGACCGCGCGTCCCAAGGGCCCATCGGCCGTTGCGAGCAAGGAACGCTTCCCGGGCCAGGGTATCGGTACCGTACTGCCGCGTGTGTCATCGAACCTGTTGTCCGGCCTGATGGAAACCGTCGCCGCACCGCCCTACAACGGCACTGCCGACCTGCCCAAGATCGCGTCCGAACTGCAGATGGAAATTGACGAGCTGTTTCCGGTGGCGGAGACGCTGCAGATGATGCGCTTCGCGGAGGTTGAAGGCGGCGACATCAAGCTGCTACCGGAAGCCATCGCGTTCGCGAATTCGGCGCTCGACGAGCGCAAGAGGATTTTTGCGCGCCACCTGCAAAACTATGTCCCGCTGGCGGCGCACGTTCGTCGGGTACTGGATGAACGCGCATCGCACTCAGCCCGCAAGAGTCGTTTCATCGACGAGCTCGAGGACTTCATGGGAGAAGAGGCGGCGGAACAAACGTTGCGCGCCATCATCAGTCTCGCCCGGTACGCCGAAGCATTCGCGTACGACGACGAGCACGAGATGTTCTCACTGGAGAATCCGACCTAACGCAACGCCAGCCGATCGGCGCTTTGCCGATCCAGGAGCGCACCGTGGCCAGGACGACCGCGCTGCTCGCAAAACTCAGCCAACCCCGGCTGTATCGGATACTGGATCGGGAACGGCTGTTCGAAGTGCTGGATGGAGCGCGCGGGCGTGGCGCGACCTGGATCTCAGGACCGCCCGGCGCGGGCAAGACCTCGCTCGCCGCCAGCTTTCTGCAAGCGCGCAAACTCAGCGGGATCTGGTACGACGTGGACGCCGGGGATTGCGACCCCGCGTCCTTCTTTCACTACCTGGCCCTGGCCGCTCCGAAACCGCGCAGCGCACGCGCGCAACCCTTGCTGGCCCTGTCGCCGGAATGCCTGGATCTGGAAGGTTTCACGCGTCGCTTCCTGCGGGTGTTCTATGCGCGCCTGCCGGCCGGTGCGGTGGTCGTGTTCGACAACTGCCACACGGTTCGTACCGACGCTGCCTTCACGAAGATCCTGAAACAGGTCCTGGACGAACTGCCCGAGGGACTGGGATTGATCCTGCTCAGCCGCGCTGACCCGCCAACGACGCTGGCGCGGGCAGAGGCCAACGGGTTGCTGCGGCGTATCGGCTGGGAGTCGCTTCGCCTCACGGAGGAGGAGTTGCGCGCGATCGTGCTCGCCACACACACCGCCAGTGAGTCCACGCTGGCCAAGTTGCAGCAGCGCTCGGCGGGCTGGCCGGTGGGTCTGGTACTGCTGCTGCAGCGCTTGCAAGCGACGGATTCGATCCCGTCGGCGGCTGCCGAGGGAGCGGCGATCGGATCGCTCAACTACTTCGCTGATGAGGTGTTCGAACAGGTCGAACCGGCGACACGAGATCTGCTGTTGCGCACTTCATTCCTCCCGCGCGTCACTGCCGCACACGCCCGTGAGCTCGCCTCCAGTCCGAATGCCGCGCACGTGTTGGAAGAGCTATTCCGGCAGCGGCTGTTTACCGATCGGCACGCGGCGGATCAGGTCAGCTACCAGTACCACGTTCTGTTCCGTGAGTTTCTGCGCTCTCGTGCGAGCAGCGTTCTGACCGCCGAGGAACTGCACGCACTGCGAGCGAGCAGCGCCAGGTTGCTGGAGCAGGATCGTGACTTCCCCGCCGCGTTTGCCCTGCGCATCGAGAATCACGATTGGGACGACGCGGCTCGTTTGATCCTCAAACTGGCGCGCGCACTGGTTGCAGACGGGCGCTGGCTGACGTTGCAGACGATGATCGCATCGCTGCCGGCCGCGCAGCTGGAGCGCACACCCTGGCTGACGCTGTGGCTGGGTGCCG
>DATMRM010000033.1:0-2057 GCA_035566155.1 Steroidobacteraceae bacterium
TGCGAGGGGTCATAGTGGATGCGGAATTGATCGCCGACACCGTACCGCTCACAGATCCGGTGCAATGCGATCCACGGACCCGGGGCATAGGCAATGTTGTTATGCCACGAATCGGTAATATTCCACCCTGGCATGGGACACTGCTCGACCCGAAACGTCAGTGCGCGGGCTTTGGCCTCCTTGAGCAGCGGCACGAACACCTCTGCAAACATCACCAGATTGGCGTCCATTCCCAACAGGGGATTTCGGCCTACAAAGCCGGCAACGGCATGCGTGCCGAGCAGTACTGCGGCGTCGAACACGCGCAGCATCATTGCATGCTTTTTCCTGCGTACTGATTCATCTGCGGCGAGCATGTTGTCGAAGTAGGCCAGGTCCGACAGGCCGATACTCGTCGATTGCATGGCTCTGCGGACGCGTGCCGCGCGTTCCGCATTGAAGGGCCGCCGCAAATCCAGGGTGTTGGCCACGGGATCAAGAAGTGCCGCGGCCGGCACATCGCTTTCCGTAGGGTGCAGGGCCGCGGAAAGCTCAATATTCGGGCAACCGATCTGCCTGGCAAACTCCAGCCACTCCTCGATGGCCAGGTCCGGGTCGGCGTCGCGCCGTTCACGGGGAGTCAATTCCTGTAACGCTGCGGTAAGTATGCTGAGGCGCATGGGCCTCGGTCTGAATGCGCCCGCCGAGGGACTAGTGCGGATTGGCATACGCGACCCTCTCATTGCGAAACGTCAACGCAAACAGCACAGACACCACGGCCGCAAAGGCGGCCGGATACAGCCAGATCGACCGCCAGTCGTGTGTGCCGCCGACGGAGTACCGGTCGTCAATGAGGCCGGCAGCCCAGAACCCGACCAGCATGCCAACACCGTAGGTGGCCAGTGTTATCAGGCCTTGGGCGGCGCCTTTGTGCCGGGCACCGGCCTTGGAGTCGCTGTAAATCTGGCCGGAGACAAAGAAGAAGTCGTAGCAGGCACCGTGGAGCGCGATGCCAACGAGCAGCATGAATCCAAGCTCATGCGCATTGCCCAAGGCAAACAACAGATAGCGGCACACCCAGGCGAGCATGCCGAGCAGCAGAGTGGTTTTCATGCCGAAGGTCCTGAGGAATACCGGGATCAGGAACATGAACAGCACTTCCGACATCTGACCGATGGTCTGCTTGCCCGTGGCGTTGGCAACATGAATCTCCGTTAGAAACTGATTGGCGTTCTGGTAGTAGAACGCCAGTGGGATACAGATCAGGATCGACGCTACGAAAAACACGACAAAGTTCCTTTGTCGCAACAAGACGAGTGCGTCGAGGCCCAGGAGACGCCCGAAGCGGGCCTGCTCCTCGGGGTTTGGCAGGGGCGGGGTGCGCGGCAGGGTGAAGCTGTAGATGCCGAGTGCGAATGACGCAAGTGAGCACATCAGAAAGGTATTGCCAAGCGAGCGTTGTGCCATGCCCGCGGGCGAATCCCAGGCGAACAGGTAACTGACACCCAAGCCGGCGACGATCCAACCGATCGTGCCCCACACACGAACGCCGGAGAAATGTCTGGCGGGCTCCTCCATCTGCCGAAACGAGATGGTGTTAACCAGCGCCAGCGTCGGCATATACAAAATCATGTACGCGAACAGGCAGGGGTAGAAGGCCTTTAAGTCCCGTGTGCCGGATAGCGCGTACAGCAGTATGCCGCCGGCGATGTGAAAGGCGCCGAGCAGGCGTTCGGCATTGAAGTAACGGTCCGCGATCAGCCCGACGATGAACGGGGCGATGATGGCGCCCCAGGATTGCGTGGAGTAGGCCAGCGCGCTCTGCGCTCCGGTGGCGTGCAGACTCGACGCCAGGTAGCTGCCCAGGGTGACGAACCAACCACCCCAGATGAAGAACTGCAGAAACATCATCGAGCAAAGGCGAAATCGGGTGAGTCGGGTCACTGGGATCCTACAAGTTCAGCCAGACCGACCCCGCCCGCGAGCTGGCGACCGCTTGCGCGATGAAGCGCAAGCCGCGCAGGCCCTCCGGTACGCCGGGATAATCCCGCACCGGTGGCTGACCCAGTTCGACCCGG
>DATMRM010000034.1:0-6580 GCA_035566155.1 Steroidobacteraceae bacterium
TGAGCAGCAGCGGCAAGCGTATTTCGTCAAGCTGGTATCGCCGAACATTCTTCTATCCGATCAGGTGCGCTCGTTCGATGACTTGATGCGCCTCTCTGACGGACCGCTAGGTCAGATGAGCCAAGCAGAAGTCACAGCACTGGCATCCTATCTGGAAACCCTCGGTGTGTATTTGAGATATGTGAGCAAGGACCTGAGGCGCGCGGTCATCTTTGGAGACGTGCCATCCCTGGTCAGTGTCCCGACGGCGCCGGTGAACGATGGAAACTTCACAACCATACAGGACGAATCTGCAGGTGCCATGAAAGTCGGCAGTGGAACGATAGCCTTCGGTACGGTGTTGATTTCCGTTGTGGTTGCTCCCGCCACTATCGGCGCCGCAGGAGAGACGACATTACTTGTGGGTGCGGGTGTGGTAGCCGTGGGAGCTGGCTTCCTGGTCACCTGGGGGCTGCTGGAGATATTTGGTGGCGATGCGCCCCCTCCGTCTCCTGCACCTAAACAACCGAGTTCGGACAACATCGACATGCCGAATGAAGTGGATGACCAACCTACGGGAGAGGTCGAAATCCCTAGTGCCGTGGCCATGGGAAGCCCTGACAATGGCATCGATGTGCTGAGTCTGGTCGATGAATTGGCCACTGGAACACTGGATGACGTGCTCTCAAGTTTTCCAATTGGATGGGACTCGGGGTCGGGCACGCCTCTGCCTGGAATTGGGGACCTAGGTGGTGGGGATACAGGAAGTGGTGGGAGTCTTGGAGGCGACTTGGGATTTGGTTGAACGGTGGCAGTACCTTGAAACCGTCGAGGTACGACAGCAATGTTGCCTGCTCGACGGCGCCCTGGTACAGGCTCGCCAGCGTGGTGTTCGAGTCGGCCGAGCTGCCGAGACGCCGGGCATAGTCGGGATAGGAGGCATTGAACTGCTGGAGATTCTCGACCAGGCGGCTCTGGTAGAAGTGCTCGCGGCGAGTCAGCAGCGTCGAGACGAACGAGATGCCGAAACGGCCTCCAAGGTTGCGCGCGAGATTGATCAAAGCCGATGCGTTGTTGGTCTTATGGGGGGCAACACCGCGACTAGCAGGCGAATATCGACTTATGTTCATATAGGCATTTGCCGATGTTCTAGCAGCGATGTCCTTTGGTGTGCCCAGAATTCCCGTCATTACCAATGTGACGGCACAGCCTTATCCGACGTACGACGTATCCGAGTCGGTTAAGTCTCTGTTGCTGCGACAGATAGCCAGTTCGGTGCAATGGACAGGAGAGCATCCGTTTCCTTTTGAGCCAAGGTATTAGGGAATTCAAAGGCGGAGTAATTGCGCGTAAAGCCCTTGGCTGGCGCTCGATAGCGGGCTTTGAAGTGTCCCCGGTGCGTTGATAGCCTTCGATCAGCCGTGCTAGCTATGCGAGTGAACAATCACCGCTGACACGCAGCAGGTAGGCTCGCAGCGGCCGTTATCGGCGCGACGTGCATCTCAAACTATATTGGAAAGGGCTCGGACGAGCACGTGCTGTTTCCTGTCGGTATCACTCTCAAATGACCAACACTCACAATTTCAGTCTCTTCCAAAAAATCCTGCTGGCCACAGATGGCACGGTCACCGATCTCATCGCCCTGTACACGGGCGAAGTCATTCGAGTGAAAAAGCTTGAGCAGGAGATTCGTGTCGATCAAGCGCCGGCTGAACTGCAATGCGATGGGCCGACGCGATTGTTAAGGCGCAAGATTCTACTTAGCGGCGCGACCAGAAACTATCTGTGTGCCGACTCCATCTTTGTGTTCGAGCGTTTTTCCAAATCCATCCAAGATCAATTGCTCAACACCGACCGGCCCATTGGATTGCTGTGGAAGGAGGAACGGTTGGAAACCTATCGGGAAATTGTCGATCAACATGTCGAAGTTAATCACGACATTGCGCGGCACTTTGGCTTGCCCGACACCGAGCAATTGGTCTCACGCACTTATCTCATTCATCACCATGCCAAGCCTGTAGGGTCGATTACGGAGAAGTGGCCGCTGAGTTATTTTCGGCATTGATCATCGTTGTGTATGCGAACCTCTAACGTCGCGGTTCGGCGCCGGAGAAGGCGCAACGAACACGACTGGCTGCTCTCGAGCGATCAAGTAGATGCGCGACTTGCCGGCATCGAGCGCCACGCTGGTCGGGGCGACCGGCGCGTTGTCATTGGCGATGAAGCCGACTGTTATCGATCGCAGTCCGACGCTGGCGTGGGTGTATGGTGCGTGGGAGCCGGCGCGCGGTGCTGGCAAGACGGCGGCGAATGCGGGAGGCAAGCCGACACAGGCCACTGATTTGGCGGGTTCTGGGCGGTACGCGGAGCGATGGGTTCTGTTGGACTCTATATATAAGGAGAGTGTGCCGGAGCCGCAAGCCCAGTATCCGGCCCTGGGGTGGCAGGTGTTGCTGGACGACGGCGCGGGTTCGTCAGGGGCGGCATGATGAGTCATTTCCGCCATGCAGGGCCATGGCATCGGCGGTGGGTTCATATTCGGATAGTTTGCAGATTGTGTCGTGGCTGAGTCGCGAAAGCCTCTATACGGCCAACTGGATGAAGTATGGCTTTACGCCCGGAATGGGCGCGATCGGTGTATTGCGGAAAAAACTAGGGATCGGTCTGGCGCAGGAAATGCTATTGAGTGCGCGGACCTATCGCGGTGCCGATCTTGAGCCACCTCGTTGCTGAAAACCGCGCGCAGTTGCCCGCAATCGTACAGCGAGAAGTTGCGATGCACGATGAAACTTTCATCAGCCTGAAGTCAAAGAGCGTATTCGGAGGATGTTCGGCAAGTAGGTGACAGCAGACGCGTAATAGCAATTGAATTAAACGGTTAGATCGCTCTGTTAAGGTGCCCGACCGGTGGGTTGCCATCGGCAGCGACTCGCGCATCAATATGTCGCATCAAAGTACGCTTTCGTCCTTCTGAGCGCTGGCGCAGAATCAGCGAAAGGCAAAGGATGTCAGCGGGGTAGGCCCCGGCAGCAGGATGCGCAGCGAGGACGACAGGGATCATCAGATCCGGCAGTGCTGGCGTTTTGTCGTCAAATTGCTGGTAACCGTCGCGGTCGCGTGGTACCTGCTCAGAAAAGTCCCATTGGCGAACGTTCGCAATGCACTGGGCGGTGCCTCGCCGATCTGGATCGCGCTCGGATTTACGGTTCAGATCGTGATCCGCCTCGTCAATGCCTGGCGCATCCGCCTCATCGCAGGAGCGCAAGGCGCGCCGTTGTCCTTTGTCGCGATCCTTTCGGTGCTGTTCACCAGCGCGCTGTATGGGCTGCTGCTTCCCGGGAGTATCGGTGGCGGCGCCGCGACGCTGGTCAAGTACGTCGGCAGGGGAGCCACAGCAGCCGCGGCGCTCGCGAGCATGGTGGTCAATAGGCTGCTCGAGACCCTAACGGTCATGTCGTTTGCGGCGTTCTTCTGGGGACTGGCGCAACTTCAGGCCGGCGCGGCGCGGTCCGCGCACCTGGCGACCATTCTTGTGATCGCCGCGCCTTTGCTGCTGATGGGCGCGTATGCGCTGCTGTTTGGCCGCATTCGCTTGCTGGCCCGTGTCGAGCAATGGCCTGTGTTCGGGGAGCGCCGGCGTCTGACCCGGGGGCTGGGCGCACTGCTGCAGCAATGCGCTCGGGCAGGAACGCTGCGCGCCACGGCGGCCGTGGGCGTGTGCTCGCTGTCCATGTTGAAAGAGCTGCTGGCCACCCTGGCAGCCTACTGTTTCGCTCGCTCCCTCGGGATCGATTTGCCGTTCGTCGCGGTGGCCTGGATGCAAAGCGCGGTCGGGTTGCTGGTCCTGTTGCCGATTACAATCTCCGGACTGGGTGTGCGCGAGGGCACGCTGGTGCTTGCAACGCGCACCTACGGTGTGGAGCCGGCCACGGCCTTAAGCTGGGGGCTGGTCCAGTTTGCATCCCTTCTCGGCATTGTGCTGATCGGTGGCCTCATCGAAGCGCGGGCCTGGTGGCTCGCGCCCGCGCGATCGACATGAAGCCATCAGTGACTCTGTGCATCGTGAACTTCAATGGCAGTCACTACCTGCCGCCAGCACTCGAGGCGGCGCAGCCGCATGCACAGTTCGACGAGATTCTGGTGATTGACAACGCGTCGCGTGACGGCAGTGTCGAGCTGTTGCGCAATCGCTTTCCACACTGCCGCGTGCTGCAGCTCGAGAGCAATCGGGGACCGGGCGGGGCGCGCAATGCCGGTCTCGCCGCGGCACAATGCGACTGGATCCTGTTCCAGGACAATGATGTGCGGCTGACACCAGGATGCGTCTCGACGCTGGTGCAGGCGTTGCAGGACTCGCCCGATGCGTTGTTGGTCGCTCCGCGCGTGCTGTACGCGGATGATCGAGCGCGCGTGCAGTATGACAGCGCCGACTGCCACTGGCTCGGGCTGATGATGCCGAGGAATGCAAACCGCCTGGCGGCCCTGACCGAGGTGCGAGCGGCGGCGACCAGCTCGCTGGTGACGGCCTGCTTTCTGATCGATCGTACGCGCTGCCAAACACCGCTGCAGTTCGATGAGCGCTTCGGCTTCAATCTCGAGGATCACGACTTCGGCGTGCGTGCGTGTCTTGAGGGGCATGCCCTGCTGATCGAGCCGCACGCGCAGGTTCTGCATTCAAGCGGTACGCCTGGATTGTCATTTCGTCCAGGGGCGGTGGTGCCTGCCGCACGCGTCTACTATTTGATCCGCAACCGCTGGTATGTGCTGACCAAGGTCTTCGCGCTGCGCACGCTGGCGGTGCTGGCGCCGGTTCTGCTGCTGTATGAGTTCGCCCAGCTCCTCGGTGCCTTGTACAAGGGATGGGGCCGCAGTTGGGGCGCGGCGCTTCGTGACTACTTTCGCGAATGGCCGCGCCTGCTGCAGGAGCGGCGCGACGTGCAGAGCAGCCGCCGCATCGGTGATGCGCGATTGCTCAAGGGCGGACCCTTGCCTATGACCGCTGCGGTCAATTCCGCTCTCCTGGAACGCCTGCTGCTCGGTGCTCTGCAGGGGATCGTCAGCACCTACTGGCTGGCAGCGCGGCCGCTGCTCAAGAGCGCTGGTAACCGATGAGAATCGCGATGATCGCCGCCTGTCCGTTTCCGTGGCCGCGCGGCACGCCGATCCGGATCCATCGTCTGGCGGAAGCTCTTGGTCGCCGCGGCCATGAGGTGCACGTGCTGACTTATCACTTCGGTGAGGGCGCGCTGTCAGCTGATCTGACCTTGCATCGGATCGCCGGTCCGTCAATCTACAGGCACGGCGCGCCGGGACCGACGCTCACCAAGCTCGCGCTGCTCGACCCGCTGCTGACCTACAAGCTGCGACGCCTGATGCGCGCGCTGCAGTTCGATGTGATCCACGCGCATCACTACGAAGGGATGCTGTGCGCCTGGTTGGCTCGCTGCGGCGGCCGTACCCCGCCACTGGTGTTCGACGTGCATACGCTGCTCGGCAGTGAATTGCCGGCTTATAGCGCGTTCGGGCAAGGGCTGCTGCGAAGTCTTGGGCGCGCGCTCGACCGCGCTCTGCCGCGTCGGGCCGATCACCTGATCGCGGTGTCCGAGGAGATGCGCCGCTCGCTCGGTGCTCTGACGGGCCTGGATGAATCGCGAATAACGCTGATCAGCAATGGTGTCGAAACCGAGCACTTTGGATCCGGCGTGGCAAGTGTGGAGCGCCATACGGTGGTGTTCGCTGGCAATCTGGCTCCCTATCAGGGACTCGAGTCGCTGCTGCAGGCCTTTGCGTTGGTGCGTCAGCTCGAGCCCTCGGCACGTCTGCGCTTGCTGACGGATGGGGACTTCAGCCCCTGGCGCGCGAGCGCCCGCATGCTTGGGCTGCTCGACAACATCGAGGTCAGGCAGGTCGGATACGCGCAGCTTCCGGTGGAACTTTGCCGGGCCGGGGTCCTGGTCAATCCACGCTCCGTCTGCAGCGGCATACCCCAGAAGCTGCTGAACTACATGGCGAGTGGGCGCCCGGTCGTATCATTCGCGGGCTCCGCTGCGATCATGGAACACGAGCGCACCGGGCTCATCGTCAGGGACGAGGAGGTGGCCGCATTCGCGGCGGCGATCCTGCGGTTGATGTCCGATGAGGCGCTGGCGATGAGCATCGGCGCGCGCGCACGGGCGTTCGTAACCGAGCAATACAGTTGGGAGCAGGTCGCAGCCCGCGTCGAACAGGTGTATGCCTGTCTTCCCGGACTGCGGCTGCTGGCGCCGGAGATTGCGGCAGACGTGCCGCCGAGCCTTAGTTGATGCGACTGGTGATGCTGGGCATCGATGCCGCCGAGCATACGCTCATCGACTCGCTGATCGCTCGCGGGCGAATGCGGGCACTGGCGCGCCTGCGTCGGACAGGTACCTCCGGTCTGCTGCAATCGCCCGCGGATCTGTATTCAGGTGCCGTGTGGCCGACCTTTCATACGGGACAGCGTCCGGCCTGGCACGGGATCTATCACAATAAGCTCTGGCAGCCCCATCGAATGTGCTGCATCGTGCCCGATGAGTCCAGTTATCGCGTGCGTCCGTTCTGGGAACGATTCGGGCCCGGGGTT
>DATMRM010000035.1:0-2274 GCA_035566155.1 Steroidobacteraceae bacterium
ATACGCCGAGATCGAACGCGAGCAGGAGTGCGACAACCGCGACAAATCCCAGCCACATCCAGGCAGCGTGGCCGAGAAGTGTCACGTGCAGGATTTGGGATGCGTATTCCATTGATTGGCCATCGCGCTGAGCAAGGTCCACTCGTTTTCGGACACATAGTGGTCTGCCTCGACAACCTCGCTGCAGACGCGCACGACCTGGCGGCGAAGCGCCGGATCGTCCACCTCGGAGAGGATCTGCGCGAGCATGCGTTGGTCAAAGCGGACCGATTGATCCCAGCTCAGGCGGTTAAGGGCGAGCAGATCCGCGCAACAGGTCTCAATGATCGAGTCCAACTCCCCGGGCGCCAGTCGGAACTGGCGGTAGACGTCCATCCGCTCGATCGCATCGAATTCGGATTTGGACGGATTTCCATCGGCCAGCATCGCCAGCGCGACAATGCGCGCAGCGGCCTGGGGGCTGTTGTGCGGATAAGTTCTCATAACGTCGCCAACAGGCAGGTCTGGTGTTTCACCTGTTCGGAGGCCGTGGTTGCGCTCTTCGTCCTTTCATGGCCGTTCGCGGACGCCTGCTCCGCTTCCATGGCATGCGCCTTGGCTACCGCGTGCTCGCTTAGGCGGTGATCCTCTAGAGGACGGCCCTGCAGCATCGCGGTCTTGCGCTGGCGGCGCCACAGCCACAGCACGGAGCGCGCGGCGCGCGACAGGGCGTTGTCCAGGGCGCTGCGCCAATCGCGCGCCAGCGACGTGATCACCACCGGGGCCGCGGCGTCGGTGCGCAACTCGACCTGGCAGCGCTTGTAGACCTCCTGTCGCGGGCCATTGACTTCGGCAAGCTGCACACGTGCCCGCGGAACCAGCCAACCCAGCCGCCGCATTACGAAGCGCGTACGCCGGTCAGCTCGTCTGCGCAATTGGGAACTGTGTGAAATGAGGGATTCGACCAGAACGCGCATGGCACACCCCGCGGATTCGGAAGGAAGCTCAACGATAGGTCGCGCGCGGTTGCGAGAAAAGAAGATAATCGTGAAAGAACATTCAGGGAAAAACTGATAATGGACGCGACGTTCAGCTACCGCCACCTCTACTACTTCTGGGTCGTCGCCAAAGAGGGGGGCATGTCACGAGCAGCGCTGAAACTCGACGTGGCCGTACAGACGGTGAGCACGCAGGTCCGGGAACTCGAGCGCTCGCTCGGGCATGTGCTGCTGAAGCCGGCGGGTCGCGGCCTGGTGCTCACCGACGCGGGTCTGGCGGCGATGCGACAGGCAGACCAGATATTTCAGCTGGGCGAGCAACTGCCGGGTGCTGTACGCGATGCTGTCAGCTCGCCATCGATACGCCTGAACATCGGCGTGTTGGACATCCTCCCCAAGTTGGTGGTGTGGCGCCTCCTGAAGCCTGTGACGCGGGAGCCGAAATTGCGCCTGCAGTGCCAGGTTGACGAATTCCAGGACCTTCTCGGGGATCTCGCACTGCACCGCTTCGACCTGGTGCTCGCGGATCGCCAGGCGCCGGCCAGCCCGAACCTGAAGCTATACAGCCACCTCGTCGATGAATCGGATCTGGCGTGGTATGCGACAGGGACTCTTCAGGCGAAAGCGCGCCGAGACTTTCCGAAGTCTCTGGCACACGTGCCGGTTCTCCTGCCCACGCATCACGCCGCTGTCCGGGGAGCCCTGGACCGATGGTTTGAACGGATCGGCGTGCGGCCGCACGTGGTCGGCGAGTTCGAGGACAGTGCCTTGCTCGAGACTTTCGGTGCCGCCGGAATGGGCGTGTTTCCAGCGGCAGACATGACCCACGATGATCTGGTGGCGCAGTACAGAGTTCACCGTGTCGGGAGGTGCGAAGGCGTGAGGGAGGAGTTCTTTGCCGTCGGAACAGAAAAGAAAATCGCGCACCCGCTCGTGCAGCGTCTGGTGCGAAAAAGTGCGAAGAATTGAGGGGCTGGGCGATGCAGTGTAAGCATCGAGCTGACGCTGTTTCGCGCTCAAGAAATCCAGTACGCGCCTGACTAATTTAGCTCGTCCGGTCGTTCAAAGCTTCGGATCGCTCGAACGCGACACACTCGGCGGCGCGACAACCTTGATCGCAACATTGGTCGAAGTGGCTCCGAAAAACTTCGAGCCATGCGCCAACTGCCAATGGAAGTCGTAGGTTCCTGGCGCTGTCGGAGCACTTACTCTGAAACTGAACGTTACGCTTGAACCGGCCTCCGCCGGCGACGGCAAGGCGACAGAGGACACCTGCCAGTTGGCGCTGTTGACCGGA
>DATMRM010000036.1:0-3109 GCA_035566155.1 Steroidobacteraceae bacterium
GCTTCGAAGCGTTCCGAGAGTGCCGGATCGGCCGCGACCTGTTCTGTGCCATCGCTACGCTCCTTGCCTGCCGTGTCCATTGCCTGGGTATACATACGCGCGGTATCGGTGCTCTAGCGGTCGGTGAAATGCGGCGTGCGCCGGTCCTTGAATGCCGCGACGCCTTCGGCGTAGTCGTGTCCCTGCCCCAGGATGCGCTGCGTGCTGGTCTCGCTATCCAGCGCCTCATCCACATCGACCAGCTGCGCCGCATCGATGCAGCGTCGAGTGGACACCAGCGCCTTGATCGGCAGCGAGGCCAGTTTCTGCGCCAGCGCTAAAGTCTGCGCCGGCAGTTCATCGTCAGCGACGCAGCGCCAGATCAGTCCGATGCGTTCCGCATCGACCGCGGGCAGCTTGTCGCCCAGCATCGCCAGCCCCAACGCGCGCGCGCGTCCCACCAGTCGCGGCAGCAACCACGTACCGCCGCTGTCGGGAATCAACCCGATTTTGCCGAAACCCTGAATGAAGCTGGCCGAGTGCGCGGCGATCACCAGATCGCAGTTGAGCGCGATATTGGTGCCCGCACCGGCCGCCACACCGTTGACCGCCGCCACCGTCGGCACCGGCATCGAGCGCAGCCGCTGCACCAGCGGCTTGTAGAGGCGATCGGTCAGCTCGCCGAGATCCGGCCGCTTCGCGCCCGGGCTTGTGGCCGGAGCCACGCTCGCCTCCGTCAGGTCCTGCCCTGCGCAGAACGCGCGTCCCGCTCCGGTCAGCACCACGCAGCGCACGCCGGGCTCTTCGGCCGCCTCATCGAGCGCCTTTAGCAGCTGCTCATGCAGCGCCGCGTTAAAACTGTTGAGCGACGCCGGACGATTGAGCCTCAGCGTGCGCACCGATTCCGAATCAGACGACAACACCAGGGGTTCTGACATTGTGTAGTCCCGTACCTATTGATTGACCGACCGGTCGGTCGGATTATAGAGCCGCTGACAAGGACCCGCAACTCTTGCACGACTTGCGATCATGCTGGCATAGTCGAACCGTGAGATTTTCCGAACTATTGCTGGTCGTCCCTCTGCGCCGCGAGCACGTCACCGCTGTGCTTGCGAAATCGGTTCCCTCCCGTATCCCGAACCTCCCGATCGCGATTAGCTAGGGTCGTGCGCTGCGGCGTGAGCCGGTGCGCATCGACCCCCGAGATCCGGATCGATCAACTTAGTTGTCGAACCTCGTCTACCGTCGGTACAGACCGCGTCTGGGGTCTTGCGTTCCGTTCGCGTACCCGAGGTCGGAGGAATTTGGCGTGGAATTTCGAGTGGCTGGGGACGATGCGGAGCGCATTGCGGAGCTTCATGCGCAGAGTTGGCGCCGGACATACCGCGGCATGATGCGCGATGAGTTTCTGGATGGACCCGTGGTCGCGAATCGGCTCGACGCATGGCAGAAGCGCTTGAGCGAAAACTTGGTAGACCGGTGGGTCTATCTCGCCACCGATGGTTCTCAACTCGTTGGATTCATTTGTGTCTTCGGAAATGAAGATCCGATTTGGGGTTCGTACATCGACAATCTCCATGTGTCCGCGGACTACCACCGGCGAGGAATCGGGGCCGTCTTAATGGGTCATGCGGCAGCATGGCTTGGCGCTAGGTATCCTGGTTCGGGTGTGTATCTATGGGTAATGATGGCAAACGAGTCGGCCAGGCGATTCTACGAGCGGCTTGGCGCGACTGACGCCGGGACAATCATTAAGTGCGATCCCGGCGGCGGACATGCACCTAACTGCCGCTACGTGTGGCGGGACCCCGCAGCTCTTCGACAGCATGCGACTGAGTGGATGCCCGGGACGACTCCCCAGATAGACTTTCGACGCTCGTCGGCCTGATAGAGGTACTCAATTGTGGCCAAGGGCCCGGTGATAGAGACCCGTCTGGCAAGTGCGGCCGATGCCGACGGCATCGCAGCCGCGCATCTTGATTCGATTCGCACGATCGGTGCCCGATTTTAGTCGCCGGAAGTCGTGGACGATTGGGCTGCCCGGATTAGCAGCGATCGCTACGTAAAAGCCATGGGAAACGGAGAGACCTTCTATATCGCGGTCACTAACAACAACCGGTGTAACCGCGGCCATTGCGGATGCGAGGCTGAAAGATTGGCAAGCTTGGGAGCAGCGGTAAGGGCAGGTGCTCGCTGCTGCAGAGGGTCTATGATGTCGCCCCTTTGGGGTTATGTGCGCGGGTCGCTCGATGCCATGCGCTCGCCTTTCAGTTCGCCCAATCTGCGCAGTAGCGGCTGCATCGTCAGACCCTGGACAAACACAGAGAACACCACGACCGCAAAGGAGACGGTGACAACATCGTCGTGCTGAGGCAGCTCTGGCGGTAGTCCGAGCGCGAGCGCCAGAGCTAGCGCCCCGCGCAGGCCTCCCCAGAAGAGCACATGCTGGTATCGCATCGATACTTTGAGTTCAGTGCGGGCAAACAACGCGCACAGCGGGTAGATCGCCAGCGCTCGTCCCAGCGTCACCAGGGCAATTGCACCGCGCACGGCCCACCACATACCGCTGAAATGCTGCCGCGCCACCTGCGCGCCGATCAGCAAAAAAATCAGGGAATTCACGACGAACGCAATGTACTCCCAAAGCGATTCCAATCGCGCGCGCCCCGCAGCCCAAGGTGAATCAGGGCCACGGTAGCTTCCAGTCATGATTCCGGCAGTGAGTGATGCCAGCACACCGGAAACGTGAAAATGTTTCGCGAGGAAAAACGAACCATAGGCGGCCAGCGCCGTTAGGGTCATCTCCACAACTTGATCGTCTGTGCGCGCGGCGAACAATTTCAACGCGAATCCAACGATGAGTCCTGCCACGACGCCGCCACCGAAGACCAGCAGAAAATGCATCGTCGTGGCCAGCCAGCCGCTGTCGCTACCCGTGGCCAGGCCCAGCACCACAACAAATGCCACCGCAGCCGTGCCATCATTGAGAAGGCTTTCCGCCTCTACCAGCAGGCGCAGCCGACCATGCACTCCGGCCTCTTTGAAGGTTGCAATGACCGAGACTGGGTCGGTCGCGGAAATGAGCACCCCGAATGCACCGGCGGCCGCCCAACTCCAGCCCACCGCGTAG
>DATMRM010000037.1:0-9235 GCA_035566155.1 Steroidobacteraceae bacterium
CACCCGCTCGCAAAGCCTGGGCTGAAATCTGCCGTAACGCTTCCTTGACGTCCACCAGATCCGCATCGGGACTCGCCAGTATCCGTGTGCACGCCTGCGCGAAGTTGGCGATCGCCGCCAGTGGCTGATTCAGTTCGTGAGCAATACCGCTGACCATCTCGCCCATGGTGGCCAAGCGTGCCACGTGCAGCATGCGGTCGCGCGCGCGAGCAGTGCGCTCGCGTTCCGCTTCGATCGCCGCCAGCGCTTCCTGGCGCAGGGTCAGATCCTGCAGGAAACCCACAAAGCGCGGTGCGCCTTGTCCGGGAAGACGCCCGACCGAGAGGAACGCCGGGAATACGCTCCCGTCCTTGCGACGCGCGCTCACTGCGCGACCGATGCCGATGATCCGGGTCTCGCCAGTGCGCAGATATCGCTTCAGGTGAGCATCGTGCTGCGCGGCATCGCGGTCAGTCATCAGCCGGCCGACATTGCCGCCGATGATCTCCTCCGCCTGATAACCGAACATCCGCACCGCCGAGGGATTGAACGCCTGCACGATCCCCTCGTGCGTGATCAGCACGACCGCATCGACCGCGGCATCCAGCAAGGCCTTGGATTCAATGGAGAGGGTCTCGGCAGCCGGCGCAGATTCACACACCCTACAACTACCTGGTCTTTACAAGGCCATCACTATAAACGAGCCGCGGATTTGCGCCGTAGGTAGTTTCCGAAGGCGCCAAATGTACGCTCGAGCGCACCCAGACCATTCGCTCACCACGGCAAGCCACCGTGAGTCACCGGCTCGAGGCCCCGGGGCTACCGCTACAGAGAATGCGGATCGGTCTGCGAGTACATGCGATCGGCCGCGCGCATGAATTTGCGGGCCAGCGCCAGCAGCTGGCCGTCGCTCGGATGGTCCAGCGATTGCACGCCTACGATCTTCTGGAAGGTCTGCGGGTGATGAAGCTCGACAAATCTGCACCAGTCATTCTTGGCGCCGCTGGGACCCGTCACCAGAATGTGGCCGCTATGCCTCACGGCTTCGACGATGTCGCGCAGAAACGCCTGATCGACCGGTGCATGACCGCTGCCCCTCGTGTTGGCTTTGTGATGCAGGTGTTCGGGCGTGTGATGTGCGTGGACTTGGGCCCCGACCTCTCGTTCGGAGTCGAAAGAAATGATGTGCGCTTGGCGATGATCCATCCAGATGACCGTGTGGTGCGGCAAAGCGTGGGCAAGCGGAGAATTCATAGAGATCCGTCCGTTGGCATGGGCTCGTATGAGCGCTGGCAGGAGACACAGCGCGCCGCAACCGGGTGCGCGCGCAGGCGCGAGGCAGCAATATCCTGCCCGCAGCGGGTGCAGACGCCGAACACACCGCGACGCAGGCGGTTCAATGCGAGCGCGACCTCGATCAGTTCGCCGCCCAGACGCTCCAGGTTGGCATCGATCTCATCGATCTGTTGCAACAGCGCTCTTTGCTGAGCAGTCAGCGCTCGCTGAACCCCCTGCAGCTCGGCGGGCGACCAGTAGGTGGAAAGCATGGTTAGAGGCCCCTGGCGGGGTCCACGCCATCGGGCCGGCGGCGGATCTTCATGACGGGTTGCTCCGGAGAGGCGAAATCATCTGACCGGTCACGTTAGAGAAAGAACCGCCTGACGGCAGCCGTATTGTCCGCGCGACCCTAGGTACAACTACCTAGTCTCGTGGGCGGCGCTCGATAGATAAGTAGATGTGCGAATGGCGCCGGTCCGGGTCCCCCCCCCATGCTATGGGGCATGCGATCATCGACAAACACAACGGCTGCCCAGAGCAGGGCGCCCGTGGAACAGTGGCCAACGGCGCTGCTGCATCCCGAGGCGTTTCCACACCCTGTCAAAACGCTGCGACTCATTGAGACTGGCATTTCCTGGGTGATTCTCACGGGCGAGTTTGCCTACAAGATCAAAAAGCCGCTTCGCACCGATTTCATTGACGCTTTGACGGTTGAACGCCGAAAGTTCCTTTGTGAAGAGGAGGTACGACTCAATCGACGCTTCTGCCAGGATCTGTATCTGGGGGTGGTGAGCATCGCGCGTGACGCACGTGGCGTCGGCATCGATCGAATGGGCAGCGTTGTCGAGCATGCGGTCATGATGCGCCAGTTCGATCAATCGCAGGAAATGGCGCATGCGCTCGCCCACGGTGGCGTGACCGCCGATGAAATGGCACGCTTGGGTACGGAGCTCGCGCGTCTGCACCGCCATGCCAGCGCCTCGCCGCTCGCCGCCGAGTACGGTTCACCTTCGCTGATCGAATTGCAGATCCTGGCGAACTTTGCTCCGCTGCAGGAGGCATTGCGCGGCGACACGGCCATGTTGAAGCATCTCGCCGTACTGGAGAAGTGGACGCAGCAAGCCATGACGCAGGCGCGATTCTGGATGATTCAGCGTCGCAGCTGCCTCGTGCGCGACTGCCACGGCGATCTGCATGCGGGCAACGTGGTGTTCTGGCAAGGCCGCTGGCAGCCGATCGATTGCCTGGAATTCAATCCTGCATTGCGCTGGATCGATGTGATCAGTGACCTCGCCTTTCTGTTTATGGACTTGCGCGCTCGCGCTCGACCCGAGCTCGCCGCAGCATTGCTGAATGCCTATCTGGAGGAAAGTGGCGACTACGAAGGCTTGCGGCTGCTGCCACTCTACGCGGTGTATCGCGCGCTGGTGCGGGCCAGAGTGGCCGCACTCTCACAACAATCGGCGGTGCTGCGCAATTACCTGCGCACTGCGCAGGTGCTGACTCGGACGCAGCATCCGTTCCTGATACTAATGCACGGGGTGAGCGCTTCAGGCAAGTCTTGGGCGAGCGCCCGGCTGGCACGGCAGCTGGGCGCGCTTCGCATTCGCTCGGACGTGGAGCGGCATCGCATCGGCGGGCCGGCTGCGGATGCCGCGGGCACGATGTCGGTGGGCGAGCGTTATACTCCGGACGGCTTGCGCACGAGCTACCGGCGGCTGCAATTCTGTGCTGATAGTGCATTGAGCGCCGGATACCCGGTGATCGTGGATGCGAGCTTCCTGGATCGTGAGCGGCGCGGCGAATTCCAAGCGCTGGCGGACAGACGTGGCTGCTCGCTGCTGATTGTTTCGTGCGAGGCGCCCCTGGCCGTGCTCGAACAAAGGCTGCGCGAGAGGCAGGCCCGCGGCGCCGATCCTTCCGAGGCGACATGGGAGGTGCTGCGAGGGCAATGGGACGCGCTCAGAGCCTTCGACGTCTGCGAGCGTGGTCACGTCATCACGATCGATACGTCTGAGTCGGCCGCAGCCGAGGACACTCTTCGAGAGCTGTGCGAGCAGGCACGCCTTCGTCTGCGTCTGAGCGCAGAGGCGGCGTCGTGACATGCGCTTTCGGCAAAGCGTATGGGCAGCGGGAGACTCCTGCCTATACATAGGTAAGGGACCGTCTAATACGATTCAATCGGTGAGGTATCCACATGCGCGCTTCCAATATCATGACCCGCAATGTCATCAGCGTGACGCCGGAAACAACGCTCAAAGAAGCCGTGACCAGGATGCTCGAGTACGGACTCAGTGGCCTGCCGGTCGTGAGCGCGGGTGCCTTGGTCGGCATGATCACCGAAGGAGACCTGTTGCGGCGTAGCGAGCTCGGTACCGAACCGCATCTGTCGCAGTGGCAGCAGCTCGTGGGCGGTACGCAGCGCCAGGCGATCAACTACGTGCGGACCCACGGTCTGCGTGTCGGCGAGGTCATGAGTACGCAGCCCATCTTCGTGGATCCGGATGCCTCATTGAGGAAGATTGTAGCGCTGATGGAGGCACGCCACGTCAAGCGCCTGCCGGTACTGTCGGCAGGCCACCTGGTCGGGATGGTCAGTCGTGCGGATTTGCTGCGTGTATTGATGGCCGAATCGGCACGTGGATTCTGTGCCAACTGTGATGATGAGCAGACCGTGCGCAGCATTCGCGCGCAGATTGATCGAGAGCCATGGGCGCCGCGCGCGTGGGTGCATGTGATGGTGCATGATGGCGTGGTCGAGCTGACAGGCACCGTGCGGCATGAGTCCGAGCGCACCGCGCTGCGCGTGCTCGCCGAGAATACGGCCGGTGTCAAGCGAGTCGTGGATGAGTTGATATGGATCGAACCGATGTCGGGCGCTGTAGTGGACTTGCCGAAAATTGTCGTAGATTCCCCGAGTATGTCGGTCCCTGTCTCCACGCATGGATCCGTCGCGACTGAGGCCAAGGTGCCCTCCTGGCCGAACTGGAATCGATCGGCCTGAAACCGCCTGGATCCGTCAGGACCGCGAGCTGTCTTGCGGACTAGTTGTTGAGGACTGCGAGGGCCACGGGGGGCGTGGCCTGATCCACTTTTGCCTTCGGCATATGCTGACAAGTGTGCTGATACTTGTAAGGGAGGCAGACTGGCCCCATTTTGGACTTCTGGTGCAGAATGCGTCGAAGTCGATAAAGGCGATAGAGATCATGTTGTCGATGTCCACGCAGTTTGCACGGGCGGTGCTGGACGCAGCACCTGATGCCATGGTGGTGGTGGACACTCAGGGCATTGTGCGGTACGCGAACAAACAGGTGGCCGCGCTTTTCGGCTTCGAGCACGACGAGATCATCGGTTTCGCAGTTGAACGATTGATTCCCGAGCGCTTCTGGGGCCGTCACGAGACTCACCGCAAAGGCTATGTCGAAGGAATGCGGGCGCGCCCGATGGGACAGGGTCTGGCACTGTTCGCACGGCGTCAGGATGGCTCGGAATTTCCGGTCGAGGTGAGCCTAAGTCCGATTCGGGACGAAGGTACATCGATGGTGGCGGCGGCGATTCGTGACGTCACCGGCCGCAAGAAAGCCGAGGCGGAACTCGTCGTCGCACGCGAAGCGGCCGAGGCGGCGCGTGAAGTCGCCGATCGCGCCAATCAGGCCAAGAGTCGATTTCTTGCCACGGCAAGCCATGATCTGCGCCAACCGCTGCAGGTGCTGGCCTTGCTCAACGGCACGCTTCGCCGAGTCGTTGCCCCCAACGTCGATGCCATCGAGGCGGTGGAGCAGCAGGAGCTCGCCATTGGCGCGATGTCGCGGCTACTGAATGCCTTACTGGACATCGGCAAATTGGAATCCGGTGCGATCAAGCCGGACCCCATCGACTTCGCGGTCGCAGAAATATTCCGCGAACTGCGCCAGGAATTCGCGCAGATTGCGCTGAACAAGGGTCTGAGCCTGGAGATTGAGGACTCGGCGGACATTGCGCACAGCGACCCCTCGCTGGTCGAGCAGATCCTGCGCAATCTGCTGTCCAACGCGATCAAATACACTCGCAGCGGCAGGGTACGGGTGCGATCGTCACGCATCAATAGCGGCATCCGTATTGATGTGATCGATACGGGGATCGGAATTCCGGCGGAGCAGATACCCTATATCTATGATGAGTTTTATCAGGTAGGTGTGGCCACCAATACAACTCGGGACGGCTACGGCCTGGGCCTGAGTATTGTATTGCGCATCGTGGCGCTGTTGCGTGCCGACCTTGATGTCAAGTCCGAGGTCAACAAGGGCAGCACGTTCAGCCTGGTGCTGCCCTCGAGTCTGCGAGCCACCGCGGCACCGGCTGCCGCGCCCGCTGCGTCACCCGCGCGCGAGGTTCGGCGGGCCGATGCCAGACTGTTGCTGGTCGAAGACGATCCTGCCGTGCAGATGGCCACGAAAATGCTGCTTAAGGCTGGAGGCTATCGCGTCATGTCCGCATCCACTCGCGCCGACGCACTGCAGATTGCACAAACTCAGCCGGTCGATCTGCTCATCACCGACTACCATCTGGGTGCCGGTGAGACCGGCACTCAGGTCATTGCCGAGCTGCGTCAGATCCTGGGGCCATCACTGAAAGCAATCTTGGTGACTGGGGATACGTCCTCTGCAGTGCGTGAACTGGGCAGCGACCCGCACCTGCGGGTCGCCAGCAAGCCCATCCAGGCGGAGCAGCTATTGGTTTTGATTGCCACCGTGCTTGCCGGCTAGGTTGTCAGAATCCCTCGGAAAGTACGGATGCGATGCCGGCGGGCCGCCGCAATACTGACATTCAACACATAGGAGTCGCCTGAGTGAGCGGCCCTTCGGACAAGCAGGAGAAAGGATCATGTTGGTAAGGGACGTGTTGAATGCGGATGTCATTTGCTGTGGACCTGACACGACCGCGGCGGAGGCGGCCAATCTGATGCGCGAACATCATGTGGGAGATGTCGTGGTATTGGCGATAGGGCCGCCGCGTACGCCCATTGGCGTGGTTACCGATCGCGATTTGGCGGTGGAGGTGATGGCAAAGGGCATCGATCCGGGTGGTATCCAGGTGCGCCGCTTCATGCGAACACCGGTCGTCATGGCGCATGATTCCGAGGAACTCGAAGCAGTGATCGAACGCATGCGTGTCAACGCAGTGCGTCGTATGCCGGTCGTGGACCACGAAAAGCTGGTGGGAATCGTGACCATGACAGACTTGCTGAGTGCGCTTCACGTGGGAATCAGCAACGTGCTGAGCATTTCCGACAAGGCCGTCCGCGCCGAGCGACGCTTGCGCCGCTAACGTTGACGCGGTCGCCGCGATGGCGCGGCGGCAGCATTGCTGCCCCGCTCTACAGGGATTGCAAATAGGTCGCGACCGCCCGCATGTCAGCGTCATTGAGCCCCTTTGCCACGCCATGCATGATGGCAACATTGCGCATATTGTTCTGAAACGAACGCAGCTGTTTCAATAGGTATTGGACATGTTGGCCAGCAAGCCGCGGATAGGTATCTGTTCCTGCGGCGCCGGAGCCGTGACAGGCCGCGCAGGGCGGTATCCCTGCATTCGAATCTCCGTTCTGATAGATCTGCCTGCCTCGCGCAATCTGGGCGGCATCGCCTTGCTCGCCCCGACGTGAAGTCTGAGCGCTGTAGTAGTCTGCAAGCGCTCCCATGAGCTCGTCAGACAGTGGGCCGGCCATGCCCCACATATATCCGATGGCGTCAGGGTCGCCGCGAGTCTGTGCCCTGAAGGCTTGCAGCTGTGCAAGCAGATAGTTGGCATGCTGACCCGCCAGCACCGGAAATTTCGGCTGGACGCTTTGACCGCGCGGGCCGTGGCACGTTGCGCAGGTCGCCACCGCAACACGAGCTGCGAGGCTTGGCAATCCATCCGGTGGCTCCTCGCTGGCGGCATGTCGTGCCCCCAGATTCAGCACGCCAGCCAGTCCCATGACGCAAGCAAGCTTTCGCACGTGCATGTCGTAACTCTCCTCGTCTCAGAACGCAATCCAGAACAGCAGATACGTCGAGTCGTTCGCCGATGCGTTGCGTCCGAAACCATCGTAGTTGCTGGTGCCGCCGTTGAATCGATCGTAGTGGGTGTGCTGCAGCGTCAACTTCGTGTTAAGCCAGGGCAAGTAGTTGATCTCGGAGATCCAGCCGCCCGTGTCGGGCCGGCCATTGGCCGACGTCACGACACCGGGCGCTGCTCCGGGCGCGTAGAGACTCGCATCGGTCGTCCCCGTGGTCGAGAAATATTGGAAGGACGCGCCGATCTTGCGGCGGTAGTAGTACGTGGCTGTCAAGCGCGTCGTGTTCAGCGAATCGCTGGCATTGGCCGCGCTCGCGTTCAGTACGCTGGCGTTCAGACGCATCGATTCGTGAATGTGCGTTCCGCTCAGCGTGAAGAGGTGAGATTCACCTGCGAATTGGTACTGAAAGTCTTCCGCTAGATCCCTGAATTCATTGACCGGTCCGCTCAATGAGGCCGGAGCACTCGCCGTGCCGCCTCCTGGCAGCAGCTTGAAGGTGGCTCCGTAGACGCCTACCTCCAGGTCATGACGTTGCCACTGGCGCTCGTATGCGAGTCGTCCGTAGGGGGCGACCCCGCTGATGACATTGCTTATCGTACCGTCCAGCGGTCCGGCCGCACCGGTGATCGGGTTCGTGACACCCTGCTTGGCGGAGCGATAGACGCCAAACTCTGCGTACACCGCTTCCTGCCACATGATGTAGGCGCTGATCCCCGCCACATCCTGCGCAAGTGTGCCGTCGAGCTGCGCCGCCGCCAGGGGCGATACGGCCGCATTGGTGCTGGTAAACGGAAACCCCCAGGCGGGGGTGCTATTCCACAGATCCTGCACCGTCGGATTGTTGTTGAGGCTAATGCCGTAGACGAGACTACTATCCTGCGGCAGGAGAAGGAGATTGGCATAGCGGATATCGGTGTTGTCGATTCCAAGGGTTCCTGAGTCGTTGGCATAGGTCAGTTGAACCATGGCTCCGACATGAGGGGCCACCTTGCCCGCATAGAACAGGCTGAGTTGCTGAGGAAAACCCGTGGTGCTGGTCTGCGAGTGACCCGGGCCACCTGTGCCGTCCGGCAGAGGAGAGTCCAGCCAGGTCTCCGAGATCTCAATCATCACCGATAAGGGAGGCAGTCCCGACAACGACAATAGCTCCTGCCGCGAACTGTCAACGTCGCGCACCGGCTTCAGATTGTCCAGCGTGTAGCCGTTTGCCTTGAACATTCGGCCGAAGTGAGTGAGTTCCGGAAACACCGTATGGCATGCCTCGCATGCCATGCCCGTCTGCCGTGCAAAGCTGGGTACCGCCTGAACGGACCTGGTGAATGAAAGGCTACCGAAGGCCGCGAGTATCCATAGCAGTCTTGTATATCGCGTCATGATCGTATGGGTACTCACCGGCCTCTCCCCTGGTTGATGCGGGGGAGCTTGACGTTTACCGATCGACGGCAGCAATCAGTACAAATACCTAGTCTTCTTGAGGGAGCGGACGTCTTTGCCGCTACGGTCCTGACGTTGCACCCATCGCTCATGCACACGTATGGAGGTGCCACCGGCCAATGCGTCGGCCAACTCACCGCATTCCTGATTGACGACCAGTACATCCATGGGTCGTTCCAATAGCGAATTGATCAATGGCGGCGCGTCAAGGTGCCAAAAGCGCCGATGCCTAGGCGCCGGATGCCCCATCACTAGCAGGTCGTAGCGCATCGAGGCTGCGAATCTGGCGAGCACGTGATCCGCGGTGCCATCAAGCACATGAGTATGCTGGGGCAGCACCTGGCACTCGTGTGCCAACCAGCGAAGTTGTTCCTGTGCGGGAGACTCACCCTCCGGTGCCCTGGGTAAGGCATCGGCGGTTTCAGCATAGATGAGATCCAGGTCTGCGCTGCAGACACGCTGCAAGGCGCCCGCGATCTGGATGATCTTGCGATCATAGGCCAG
>DATMRM010000038.1:0-2108 GCA_035566155.1 Steroidobacteraceae bacterium
GAGTTCACCGCGGCGCACCGCATCGAGCAGCGCGGTGCATTCCACCAGATCGTCACGGCTCAGCGGCAGCAAGCGCCCTTTGGGAACGCCGTTGACGGCGTGATTGGCGCGGCCAACGCGCTGTACGAAGGTCGATATCGAGCGCGGCGTTCCAAGCTGACACACCAGCTCGACGTCGCCGATATCGATGCCCAGTTCCAACGAGGCCGTGGCAACCAGCACACGCAGCGCACCGCTCTTCAAACGTTGCTCGGCATCCAGCCGCTGCTCCTTGGCAAGACTGCCGTGGTGCGCAGCGATGTTGTCCTCACCGATGCGCTCGCTCAAGTGGCGAGTGACGCGTTCCACCATGCGACGCGTGTTGGCGAAGATCAGTGTGGTGCGATGATCCGCGCTCAAGTGCGCCAGCTGATCGTAGAGGTTCTCCCAGACCTCGTTCGACATCACCGCTTCGAGCGGAGCGTCCGGTAGTACCAGCGCCAGATCCCGGCCGCGCACGTGCCCGTTGTCAACGATGGTTGTGTCGCGCTCTTGTGCGGCGCTGCCGACCAGAAATCGTGCAACCTCTTCGATGGGCTTTTGCGTGGCCGACAGGCCAATGCGCTGCAGGCGACGCTCGCACAGTCCTTCGAGTCGCTCGAGCGACAGCGCCAGATGTGCGCCGCGCTTGCTCGGTGCGACTGCGTGGATCTCATCGATGATGACCGTGCGCGTGTTCGAGAGCATTTTGCGGCCCGACTCACTGGTCAGCAGCAGGTAAAGGGACTCGGGCGTCGTCACCAGAATATGGGGCGGACTCCTGCGCATCGCGGCGCGGTCGGCCTGGGCGGTATCGCCGGTGCGGACTTGGGCGCGAATGGCCGGACAAGCCAAGCCCATGGCCCTCAGTTGGGCTGCGATGCCTGTCAGCGGTTGCTCCAGATTGCGTTGAACGTCGTTCGACAGCGCCTTGAGGGGCGATACGTAGACAACCTGTGTGATATCGGCCAGATGGCCGTCGACGGCCTGCCGCACCAGTGAATCGATGGCCGCGAGAAAGGCGGCCAGCGTCTTTCCCGAACCGGTCGGCGCCGCGATCAAGACATGTCCACCGGCCGCAATCGCCGGCCAGGCCGCGAGCTGCGGTGCGGTCGGCGAGGGAAATTGGCTGGAAAACCAGCGCGCAACGGCTGGATGAAAGTTCTCCAGGGGCATGATCTTGATTCTACTCCCGGACGCTAGAATCATGGGTGACATGAGCACCTATATGCTGTTCCCGACAGGGGTTGGTCCGTGCGGACTTGCGTGGGGTCCGAACGGCATCGTTGGGGTGCAACTGCCGGAATCCAATGCGTCAAAAACGCTGGCGCGACTGCTACACAGGCTGGGGGGCGATGCGAGCCCGGGACAAGCGCCGCCGGACGTTCAGCAGGTCATCGATGACATCGTGGCTCTGCTTGACGGTGAGCGGCGCAATCTTCAGTACGCCCGGCTCGATATGGACCGGGTGCCGGAGCTGTTTCGGCGCATTTACGCGGTCGTCCGCCGGATTCCTGCCGGTCAGACCCTCTCCTACGGCGAGGTGGCCACCCGCTGCGGAGATACCGACGCAAGAACCGTCGGCCAGGCCATGGCGCGTAATCCGTTTCCGATCGTCGTGCCGTGCCACCGGGTGGCGGCGGCAAACGGCAAGGGCGGCGGTTTTTCCGCTTACGGCGGCGTGACCACGAAGCTGCGCCTGCTGGCGCTGGAGGGTGCCGGCACGCTGTCCCTGCCGTGGTAGCCCAGGATAAGATGCGCATCCCCTAGAACCTCAAAAATCCCGGAAGGAGTCCCGATGAATGCGATGAAACTTGCGGTCACGGCGGCAGCTGTGTCGGTTGCGTTTGCAACCACTGCATTTGCCGCGCCCACCACTTACAAGACCGATGCCAATCACACGTTTGTGCGCTTTTCGTACAACCACATGGGCTTCTCCACGCAGGAGTCGCGCTTCAACAAAGTAAGCGGCACGATCACATTCGATCCGGCAGCCAGAAGCGGTTCCGTGGACGTTTCCATCGACACCAAGTCGGTCGACACCGGTTCGGATCTGTTCAATCAGCACATTCAGGGCGCCGACTTTCTCG
>DATMRM010000039.1:0-2561 GCA_035566155.1 Steroidobacteraceae bacterium
GGTCCCCGCGGTGATGTCACCCGCACTCGCCCCCAGTGGAATCAACGCCGCCGTTGCGAGCAGCCACGGACGAATCGAGCCGCGCATGCTGGTCAGTAACGCGACTCGAAGGACGCAGTCAGCTCCGACTTTGCATTCGCGGGTACCGCGACGGCCCACTCAGCCACCTCGGCGCTACGACGCGTGCTCTTCTGACTTTCGGACCTGATCCGGGTGTCGCCCCACAGTCCAGCCTGAAGCAGTGTCACCGTCACCGGTTGCGACAGCGCATTCGTGAGTTCATAGCGCATGTCGGATTGCCACTTGAATGGTGCGAGCAACGTGCGCTTCTCCACAGTCGCCTTGACTTTGACGTCAAAGGCATCGCCCGTTGCGAGGGACAGCGTTGAACCCATCGGGGTGTGGTCGATTCGACTCTCACCGATGAACTGCGGGTCGCCACGCTTGTCGCGCATGTAGAAACGCAGGATCCCGGCCGGCAACTGGTCGCCAAGGCCCGCGTGCGCGCTGGTCGAGAATCGGTAGACCGACTTGGCGCTTTGCGGCACGTCGGTCGTCCCGAGCCACTCGTTGCGATATTCATAGGCATGCTCTGCGGGGACGGCGTGTACATCCAGGAAACTAACCTGCTTGGTCTGCAGGTTTGCGATCGTGGTTCGCTCAGCGAGCGGATAGAGATAGTAATCAGCGAGCCGCTCGCGCGTGCCGCTCTCCGTGCCTGCGCTCTGCAACGTTGGACGTCTCGTCGGGCGATAGGGAAAGTTGCCATTTGTATCGGCACGGGCGGGTGAGCCCGCAACCAACAGGGTTTTCGCATCGTCATAGGTCGTCCCGCTCGAGTTCGTTAGCGTGACCCAGCCCTGCACATCGATTTTTGAGTCCGCTTCGTTGAACAGCGCGACGTAGTCGGCGCGCCAGCCCAGTCCAGGCGTCAGATAGCTTAAGGTGACGGGTAGCGAGCCGCCGCGTGCACCGCTGACGGTAATCGAGAGCGTCGGTTTTGCGCGCAGATTATCCGGGACTTTGTCGAAGATGACGCGAATAGGCAGACCATCGTCGCGCAGTACTTCGATGTGATCGCCGATCTTGAGCACCACACCGCCGTTGGTCGCCAGCACTTGCGCTTTCTCGCGGGTTTCCGCTCCGGTCGCCGGATTGACTCGAACCAGGGTGACTTCCTGGCCAACGGCCTTTTCCATGAGTTTCGCCGGCGTCAGCAGGTCGAAATCGAAATTCTGTTCGAGGATCGTCAGCTCACTGGCTGCCAGCGAGACTGTCTCAGGTCGGATCTTGGCCGATACGTTCTGAAATTCGATCCGCTGGCGCCCGCCTGTCAGGTTGACGGTGCGATGATCCTGAACCAGAGCGAGGTCATCGTTGTAGATCGCTACGGAAAGGTCGTGATCTGCCGCGAGCGCAGGGACCTCTGCAGTGAGGCAGACCACGACCGCGATCCAGGGTATCACTTGGCGCATAACGCACCTCCCCGCTGTGCGCGCTGTTATCACTGAGCGCCTCATGATAATCACATACGTACGGGTGCGCCCGGACGGCTCGGAACGGCGACGGCGACCACCTGTGTCGCAGTGCCGGAAAGTGAAATCTGCTGGCGGCCGATGTCCCGAGAGGCGCACCAGCAACCCGTCGGGATTTCAAGACGGTACGCTGTTGTCTTCAGGTCCTCTGGTGGAGACGGCCGCCGTTTCGTGCTTGAATCTATGTCTTTCAGTAGTTTGCTGCGATGTCTGAATGCAAAGCTGGAACTTGCCGGTGACATAACGAGACCCATCGTGCCTCGACCCACTGGCGGAGGGGCGCGAAAACTTGTGCGGAATTCATGCCGCCAGCTAAAGAGACCGCTGGCATCCCCTAGGCACTAAGATAAGATCAATCATCCGCTTTGGTGAGGTGACACGCGACGCATAGCGCGCGTGTTGCAGCGGATTTGATGAGACCAACAACAACATTCGACGGCACTGGATTGATCGACAGAGGGATGTGCGGATGGGCATGGCTGAGATCAGGGATGCGTTTGAAGCCTACTCCTCGGGCGAGTTAGCCGAATACGAACTTCGAAGCGCACTGCGCGCCGAGATACAGACGCAGCCGGGGGCGGTGGCCCGATATGCGGCCATGGCGGCCGCCCTTCGTCGTCGCAACCTGATCAGCGCGGAACTTGAGGCTGCGGTGGTCTCCGACATGAATGCGGTCGTGGAAGCGCAGATAATGGCTTCGCAGCCCGTGCGCGGTGCAGACAGCGAAGATCCGACCAGAGCCGGTCCGCACGAACCCTCGATCGGCGAGCCGCCATCGCCGTCGGCGCTCAGCGAACCACCCTCGAGCACGCGTCGAGCTCCAACCCTGGATGTTTCGCGTCCGTTGACGCCGCTGCCGAGCACCGCATCGGGATCGTCTCACAGCGCGAACCGCGGCGGTGCCTGGGATAGCAACGAACGACTGGCAGAACCGGAAACCCCGGTGACGGTCGGTATGGTGCTGCGCGAGCGCTTCGAGCTGGTCGAAGAACTCGGTCGCGGCGGCATGGGCGTTGTGTACAAGGC
>DATMRM010000040.1:0-5554 GCA_035566155.1 Steroidobacteraceae bacterium
ACCTGGCGGGCGCTCGCCTTCACGGTGATCCCAACCCGATAGGGGAAGCGGCGGGCCGCGACCTGCTCTACCACTCCCCGGCCAGCTATGACGAAATCCTGACGCTGGCCCGGCTGGGGATGCTGCCGTTTCTGCTGGTACTGCTGATCTCCACGTGGAGCTGGACACGGCGCTGGTACGGCGAGGCAGCAAGCCTCACCGCGACGCTGTTTCTGGTGGCAACCCCCGTGATCCTCGGGCATGCCTCGGTCGTGGCGCTGGACGTGCCGGTCACGGCAATGAGCATGCTGACGCTCTATGTGCTGTTGCGCTGGTTCGAGGCGCCGACCTGGCGCGCAGCGCTGTGTCTGGGACTGTCGGCAGGACTTGCGATGGCGAGCAAGATCTCGGCGATCCCGTTCCTGGGTGTCTCGCTGGCAGGCCTGCTGCTGCTGCGAGCCGTGCTGCTCGCGCGGGCGCCATTGTCCTGGCAGCTACCGCGGCGCATCGGCACCGCGGCGGTGGCGCTGCTGCTGTCGGTCGCGGTGCTGCTTGGCATGTACGGCCCACGCCGCGTGTACCTCACCGACGCGCAGCACACGCCCAGCCGCTCGCTCGACTTCCTGGCCGGTTCGCACGGCGTGCTGCATGAGCTTGCCTACCGGTTGGCGGCGCAGGTCCCCCTGCCGCTGGGATTCAAGATGGTGCCGCTGAGCATTCTCGGCGTCGAGTTTCACAACACCCACGGTCACAACTCGTTTCTGCTCGGTCAGACCGCCCTCAATGGCTGGTGGTACTTCTATCCGGTGGCACTGGCAGTCAAGACGCCGCTGCCGCTGCTGCTGCTGGGGCTTGCGGGGTTGGCGCTGATGGCGGTGCGCGGCTGGCGCACTGCGAACCTGTACCGGCTGGCACCCGCGGCGTGCTTCGCATCGATCCTGCTGTTCGCCTGTCTCTACAGTCACATCAACATCGGGGTCAGGCATGTCCTGATCGCCTATCCGCTGCTCGCAATGGGTGCCGGCAATCTGATCGTGACGCTGTGGCAGCGCTGGCGCTCGCGCGCAGGCCACGCGGTGCTCGCCGGGCTGGTGCTATGGGAAGCCGCGACACTGGCTTTCACCTATCCGGACTACCTGGCCTACTTCAACCTCATCGGCGAGCCTCACCCCGAGCGCATTCTGGTGGACTCGGATCTGGACTGGGGCGGCCAGGACCTGCGACGTCTGGAGAAGGTGCTTGCAGTGCGCGGCGTGCAGCAGTTCTGGCTCGGCTACAGGGGGACCGCGGATCTGAGCCGCGAACCGCTACCGCACTTCCAGTCCCTGCTTCCCGGTCAGCCGGTCACCGGCTGGATCGCCATCACGCTGCTAACGCTGCAGGAAAATCAGGCCGGCTATGGCTGGCTCGATCGCTATCAGCCCGAGCACGTGGGCAAGTCCTTCTATCTCTATCACATTCCGGGAAACTGAATTTTCTTAGATATATCTTATATCTTAGTACCGCAAGCCAAATCCTATCGGATAGCGCACGCCCGTCGCCGAACCCGGCCACGCGAACGACAGCTCACCCGAGAAGGCATAGCGAGGCTCACCGCGCGCGTCGCCGATCAGTACGTCCGCCACTGCGCCGCCCTGCGTACCCGGCAACCATGCCGCCACGAACGCATCGGCGGTATCGATTTCCTGATTCATGACCAGCGGTCGGCCCGACAGCAACACCGCCACCACCGGTATGCGCGCAGCGTGCAGCCGTCGCAGCAGCGCCAGGTCCTGGCGGCTGCCGGGCTGATAGTCGATGCTCTTCAGATCGCCCAGCGACTCGGCGTACGGGTGCTCGCCGAACACCACGATCGCGACATCCGGCTTGCGCTCGTAGCGGCCGTCCGCACTGAGCTCGGCGCCGCCGCCCTGCGCGAGCAATGCCTCGCGCAGGCCCTGATAGATGGACTGCGCGTACGGGAAGGCATCATTATCGTTCTCCACTCCCTGCCAGGTCAGGGTCCAGCCTCCGCATTGGCGTCCAATGTCATCGGCCGCATCGCCCGCCACCAGAACGTGCGCGCCCGCGCGCAAGGGCAGCACTCGCGCCCGATTCTTCAGCAGCACCAGCGACTTTCTCACCGCCTCACGCGCCAGCGCACGGTGCTCGGGGGAACCGATGAGCTGTACCTGTCCCTCCAGTGGTCGTGAGGCTTCGAACAGACCCAGCTTCACTTTCACGCGCAGCACCCGCCTCACGGCATCCTCGAGCCGCGCAGCCGGAATCTGCCGGCGGCGCACCTGTGCCAGGACGTTGTCGTACATCTGCTTCCAGCCCTCGGGTGCCATGAGCATGTCGATGCCGGCGTTGAGCGCCTGCGGGCAACTCGTGCTGCTGCAACCGGGTAGCTGTGCATGGCCGTTCCAGTCACCGACCACGGCGCCCTGAAAGCCCAGGCGCTGTTTGAGCACATCGGTCAGCAGGCTGCGATTGCCGTGCAGCTTGCTGCCCTGCCAGCTCGAATAGGACGCCATCACGGTCATCACACCCGCGTTGATCGCGGATAGGTAGCCGGGCGTGTGCCGCTGGATCAGCTGCTGCTCACTGACATCGGTGTCGCCCTGATCGATACCGCCTGTGGTACCGCCGTCGCCAATGAAATGCTTTGCGGTCGCCGCCACGTGCGAGCCCTGCAGACCGAGCACCAGCGCTGCGCCGAGCGTTGCCACCACTGCCGGGTCCTGTGAGTAGCTTTCATAGGCGCGGCCCCAGCGCAGATCCTGCGGCACCGCGAGTGTCGGTGCGAACGCCCAGTCCATGCCGACCGCCAGCGTCTCCTGCGCCGTGGCCTCACCGATACGCTGCACCAGCCGCGCATCGCGTGTGGCACCCAGTCCTATGTTGTGCGGAAAGAGGGTTGCGCCCTCGACAGCGTTGTTGCCGTGGACCGCGTCGACCGCAAACAGCAGCGGAATCGAGGTGTGCCCGGGCCGCACTTCCAGCGCGACGTCGTGAAACGCGCGCGTGGTATCGAGCCACACCGCAGGAATGCGATCATCGCCGCCGAGCGGCGGCACCGCACCGCCCGCCAGCACCGCTCCCAACGGATAGCTGCGCAGCTCTTCGGGCGTAATACTGTCGATGTTGGCCATGATGATCTGGCCGACCTTGTCCTCCAGACTCATCCGTCCCATCAGCTCGCTGATGAAACGCTCGCTGTCGGCGCTGACCAGTCCGACACTGTGAGCGCGAGGCCACAGCTGCGGATGGGCGACACCGCGCACACTCTGATCGGCGGCGAACAGCACGCCGCTGAGACTGAACGCGGCGAGCGCGGCGAGCGCGGCGAGCGGGCGGATCATCGGCAAGGCGCCTCAGCCGAGGCTGCGATTGAGGATCAGCGCCAGGCGCACGCCGGCGCGCTTGAGCTGCAGTCGCACCGCTTCGGCAGCACTCTGCATGTAGGCCGCTGACAGGTGATAGCGGTGCGTGTCGTAGGCCGCGGGCAGCAGCCCGAAGCTGGTACGCCGGGCCATCGCAAACGACTCCATGGCCCAGTCGGAGGCCGAGCCGCGTTGCCAGCTCGCAAGTTCCTGCGGGCTGATCTGATCGATCAGCATCGATGCGACGTTGCGCGGATCGACGCCTAGCGCCTGCACGAACTCCACATCCCAATAGCGATGCAGATTCTGCGGGGACAGCCCGGGGGCATCCACCTGTTCGAGATTGCCACCCTGGTCGTGCTGATCCGCAGCGTGCAGCGGCTGATGTAGATCGCCTACCAGGTGCAACAGGAACTGCAGCGCGATACGTCGCTCCCCGGTGGATGTTTTGGTATCGGATAGCTCCGCCTGGAACTGGTCGATCTTATCCACCACACAATCCCCTGCCGCCCCCGCCGAGGCCGGCGTGCCTGCCGGCAGCAGCGGTCGGCCAAAGCAGGCGTGCGGCACGCTCGGGTCGTCCAGCTCAATGTCCACGTAGTGCCAGCGACGCGTGGCCTCGTAGCGCGCGCGCGTGCTGTCACGATCCGAGTCGCGGTAGCGATCCGCCCATACCGACTCGCCCGCCATCGATCGCTCAGCCACCAGGCCCGTGCTATCCGCTTCCAGCAGGAGCCGCACACGCTCGCGCACGGTGGGCTGCAGGTAGTGCTCGGCGATCAGGGCGACCACGGCATGACCCTCATCGCCCCAGGCCTGCGCATCCTGCCCGATACCCATCGTTACGCACGCAATCAGCAGTTGCAGCGCACGCGATGGATGGAAAATCCGCATGGCGTCAAGTATTTCATGCGAGCCGGGGTTTGAGCGAACTCCCGCACGTCCTATGGTCTAATGTTCCAATGCGTCGGGGAAAGACAGCGCTTCTGCGGAACTGGCCAGCGGCCCTGTTCGCGCTCGTTTTCATCGTCAGCCTGTGCCCGCTCACTTCCCATGCCCGCGACGGCATCCTGTCCCGACCACAGGGCGTGGATCAATGGCGGACCCACCGCATCATTGTCAAATGGCGCAGCGAGGGCGTCGCGGCGGTGCAGATGAATCGGGTCGAAGACCGCGCGGCGCGCCTGTCGCGCACGTCCGGCATTCACTTTAGCCCGGCACGCAATCTCTACGGCCGCACGGATGTGATGCTGCTCGATCACATCCCGGCGCATAGCGAGATGCAGGACATCCTCGCGCGGCTGAATGCCGATCCGGGGATCGAATACGCGGAACCCGATGAGGTGCGCTTCCTGCAGGATTTCCCGATCACCACCCAGATGCCGAACGACTCGCACTTCTACGCCAGCACCGACCCGATGAACGCCGGCTCCCCGGACCTGGCGATCGGCCCCTGGGTCGGGCAGTGGTACTTGTTGCCGAGTTCCAGCACCACTCCGTCCGCGATCTCGGCCACCACCGCCTGGGCCACGGCCACGACACTTGGCAAGTATGTGGTCGTCGCCATCATCGACAGCGGCATCGCGCAGGACCACGAGGACCTCGCGCAGAACATGCTGACGCCGGGATACGATTTCGTGAGTTGCGATGAGGGCAATTTCGCCAGTACGACGACCACCGCGCTGGGTGCGACGCAGGGCATCAATCAATGCACCGCCAGTGGCAGCGCTGAGACCTATTTCTTCTCGAATGAGAATTCCAACTGGTATGCCGACGGCACCGATCCCGGTGATTTCATCGACACCGCCGATCTGGCCTTGCCCGAGTTCGCGAACCTCGGCTGCAAGCAGACGGTCGCCAGTTCCTGGCACGGCACCAAGGTGGCCGGCGTGCTGGGCGCGGTGGCGAACAATGGCAAGGGCATCGCCGGCGTCGCCCCGGCCGTCACCATGATCTCCGTGCGTGTGATCGGCAGCTGCCGTGGCGCACTGCTATCGGATATCGCCAGCGCCATCCTGTGGGCGGCGGGCCAGTCCGTTCCCATCAGCACTGGAAATATTAGCTCGAGTCCCAAGGCCAACATCATCAACCTCAGTCTGGGTGCCAACACCCCCTGCGCCGCGACCGAGCAGGATGCCATCAACGCGGCGGTGAACGCCGGGGTGCTGGTGGTCGCGGCGGCAGGCAATGAAGGCGGCGCGATCGATGCC
>DATMRM010000041.1:0-2167 GCA_035566155.1 Steroidobacteraceae bacterium
AGCGTTGCCAGCCTGTTGAGCGCGGCCGACATCGCCTGCTATGCCGCCAAGGTTTCCGGCCGCAATCGTGTACACCTGTACGACTCGAATGAAGTCTCAGGCCGTCATCGCGAGATGTATTGGGTCAGCCGCGTCACGCGCGCGGTAGACGAGGGGCGGCTGGAGTTGTTTTATCAGCCGATCGCGCCGACCGGTTGCCAGGCGCCGGCGCTGCCGGACGCATACGAATTGCTGGTACGCCTGCGGGACGATAATGGCGAGCTGGTGCTGCCGGGCGAGTTCGTGCCGGCTGCCGAGCGCTACAACGTGGTCTCGGCGATCGATCGCTGGGTGGTGCAGCGTGCGGTACAGGTGCTGCAGAAACACTCGCAGGGCAGCGATGAACCGGCGTTCCTGTTCGCTCTGAACCTGTCGGGCATGTCGCTCAGTGACCGCAGTTTTCTCGATTTCGTCCTCACGCTGGTCGAGGATCCAAAGATCGCGCGCGGTCTGTGTTTCGAGGTGACGGAGACGGCGGTCATCACGAGCATGGCGCAGGCCGTGTACTTCATGCATGAGTTGCGTCGGCGTGGCTGTCGGTTCGCGCTGGATGATTTCGGCAGCGGCTTGTCTTCGTTCCACTATCTGAAGACGCTGCCGGTGGATTTCATCAAGATTGACGGTCAGTTCATCGGCAACGTCACCAGCGACGTCGTGGACCGCAGCATGGTCGAGGCGATCAGCCAGGTCGGTCGCGCGCTCGGCATTGCCACGATTGCGGAGAAGGTCGAGTCGGAGGCGGTATTTACCGAACTCAAGCGCCTGGGCGTGCAGTTTGCGCAGGGCTATTTCATCGCCCACCCAGCGCCGATCGGCAATCTCATCGGCGCGAGCCCCAGCGTGGCGGAGTCACACGTGACCGAGTTACCACAAGAGTCATCGGCGCATTGCGCATCACGGGCTGTGGCATACAGCCCTTAGCTTAAGGCGCAGGACGTGCGCCTTCAGTGCACAAGAGGCTGCAGCAGCGCCCAGGGATCCGCGGCCGCCGCGACGGCGCCCAGCGCGGTCACGAGGACCACCAGCAGCGCCGGCAAGCGCCAGAGGACCAGCAGCGCGAGGGCGATCAATGCCAGGACGAAATCCCAGAAGCTGTGCACCGAGTTCTTCCAGATCGGGTCGTACAGTGCGGCGGCCAGCACGCCCACGACGGCGGCCTGGACGCCGTGGAAAGCCGATTGCAGGGCAGGGGCGGCCTGCAGCTGCCCCCAGTAAGGCAGCGCGGCGAGCAGTAGCAGGATGCCTGGCAGGAATAGTGCGGTCAGGCCCAGTGCCGCGCCTGCCAGCCCGTGTGGTCCACTCGTGGCGACGAAACCCAGGTACGCTCCGAGGCTGAACAACGGACCCGGCATTGCCTGGGCGGCTCCGTACCCTGCGAGGAACGCCTCATCGCTCACCCAGCCGGGCTTCACAAGCGCATCGCGCAGCAGCGGCAGTACAACATGCCCGCCGCCGAATACCAGCGCGCCGGATCGATAGAACGCGCCAAATAGCGACCCACTGCCGCGTGCATCCAGCAGCGGAAACAGCATGCACGCCAGCAGTAACAGCCAGAAGCTCGCCAGGCAGAAGGTCGCGACGACACGCGATCCGTGAAATGGGCTCGACAATGCGCCGGGTTGCAATATCTGTCGGCACAGGATCAGGCCCAGTGCCGCTCCGAGCAGCAGCGCGCTGAGTTGAGCGAGCGTGCCGGGTGCGACGAGCACGACTGCCGCGGCGAGCACGGCAATCCCGATGCGCCTCAAGTCCGGCGTGAGCGCACGTGCCATCGTGGCGACGGCCTGTGCGACGATCGGCAGCGCGACCAGCCGCAGTCCGTGCAGCAACGGGACTCCCCAGTGGCTGTGCAGCCGAGGTGCGCCCAGGGCGAACAGCACCAGCAGCGCCGCCGAGGGCAGCGTAAATCCCAACCACGCCGCGAGGGCGCCGCGATATCCGGCGCGCATCAATCCGAGTGAAAAGCCGACCTGACTGCTGGTCGGACCGGGCAGAAACTGGCACAGACCCACCAGTTCGGCGAATGCGGATTCTTCGATCCAGCGACGGCGAACGACAAATTCCTCACGAAAATAGCCGAGGTGCGCGATCGGTCCGCCAAAGCTGCGAAGACCGAGCCGGAAGAACA
>DATMRM010000042.1:0-6104 GCA_035566155.1 Steroidobacteraceae bacterium
CTGCCTGGTCACTTCGGTCTTGCCGACGCCGGTCGGACCGGCAAACAGCAGGCTCCCCACGGGTTTGCGCTGATCGCCCAAACCTGAGCGCGCCATCTTGATGGCGGCCGCCAGGGTTTCGATCGCCTGGTTCTGACCGAAGATCACGAGCTTCAGATTGCGCTCGAGATTCTTGAGCAGATCACGGTCCGAAGCCGAGACGTTCTTGGCCGGGATGCGGGCCATGCGGGCCACCACGTCCTCGATATGCGAGACCTCAACCCGGCCCTCGCGCTCACCGGCGGGCCTGAGGCGCAGTCTCGCACCGGCTTCATCCACCACATCGATCGCCTTGTCGGGCAGGTGGCGCTCATTGATATGACGGTCGGCGAGTTCCGCTGCGACGCGCAGCGCATCATCCGAGTACTCCACGCCGTGGTGCTCTTCGAACTTCGGCTTCAGACCCATCAGAATCTCGACCGTCTCGGCCACGGAAGGCTCGGCCACGTCGATCTTCTGGAAGCGACGCGCCAGCGCGTGATCCTTCTCGAAAATGCCACGGTATTCCTGGTAGGTGGTGCTGCCGATGCAGCGGATTTCGCCGTTGGCCAGCACCGGCTTGATGAGATTGGAGGCATCCATGACGCCGCCGGAGGCCGCGCCCGCGCCGATGACCGTGTGAATCTCATCGATAAAGAGGATCGCGCCAGGCTGCTTCTTGAGCTCGGTTACGACCGACTTCAGGCGCTTCTCGAAGTCGCCGCGATACTTCGTGCCCGCGATCAGTGCACCCATGTCGAGCGCGAAAATCGTGCAGTCGGCCAGCACCTCGGGGACCCGCCCTTCGACGATCAGGCGAGCCAGCCCTTCGGCGATCGCGGTTTTGCCGACGCCGGCCTCACCGACATACAGCGGATTGTTCTTGCGGCGGCGGCACAGAATCTCGATCGTGCGCTCGATCTCGAGCTTGCGGCCGATCAGTGGATCGATCCGCCCTTCCTGCGCCTGCGCATTCAGGTTCACCGCATACTTTTCCAGCGCGCTGCCGGAATCGCTATCGCGTTCGCCCTCGACTCCGGCGTCATCCCGTTCCTTCTCGGATTTGGCTTCACCCGAGCGCGGCAGACCGTGGGAAATGAAATTCACCACATCCAGTCGTGTCACCTGCCCGCGGGCCAGCAGGAATACAGCGTGACTTTGCTTCTCGCTGAAGATCGCCACCAGCACATTGACGACGCCGACTTCCTTCTTGCCGCTGGATTGCACATGGAACACGGCCCGTTGCAGCACCCGCTGGAATCCGAGGGTCGGCTGCACTTCGCGCTCCTCACTGGGTGAGAGGCGCGGGGTATTGTTCTCGACGTGCTGTTTGAGGTCGGCGCTCAGGCGGTCAAGGTCGGCGCCGCAGCCCTCGAGTACTTCCCGGACCTTGGGGGCGTCGAGAATGGCCAGTAGCAGGTGCTCGACGGTGAGGAATTCGTGGCGCGCGGTTCGCGCCTGGTGAAAGGCCTGGTTGAGGCAAAACTCAAGCTCGCTCGACAACACTGCTGCTTCTCTCCCGCTCACGCGTCCGTCAGGCTTCCTCGAGCGTACACAGCAATGGATGCTGGTGCTCACGCGAATAAATGGTTACCTGCGACACTTTGGTCTCTGCGATTTCGTATGTAAAGACTCCACAAACCCCTTTGCCACGAGTATGCACCTCCAGCATCACTCGTGTGGCCGTCGGCCGGTCCATAGCGAAAAATTTTTCCAGCACATCGACTACGAATTCCATGGGAGTGTAGTCATCATTGAGCAGTATGACGCGATAAAGAGGGGGCTGCGCGGTTTCCGGCGGTGCCTCCTCGACGACGACGCCATGATCGGGACGACCGGAATTCCGGTGTTCCGTCACTTGAATTCTGCCCTGTCACACAATCGCAGTGCCAGCAAAGCGCATCGGTCACTGAAGTCTAATCCACTGCGTCTCATCGGTGAACGCCTAGGAACTCCGTCACATTGTCGGCAACAAGCGACGCACGGAACTAAAAGAACTTAGCCGAAACAAACACTTGAGAGCGTCAACGGCGAAAGCCTATCATGGCATATCTTAGTGCTCCTCTGGAGCTAAAAGTTGGCTAGCGCAGCGGCTTGGATGGACGAGCTCAAATCGGGGCAAGCGTTGTCGCGGCTGCTGGCCGCACATGGCGCGCAGATTGCCGCGATCGTGCTGCTGCTGCTGCTGGGACTTGACAGTGCGCTGATCGTGACGCGCGCGTTCGACAAACCGCTCGCTGCAGTGCCGCCGCCCTCGGGCCTGCCAAGGACGCGCCCGACCATCAATCCTACGCTGCAGCTCGCACTGATCGTGAACGCCCACCTGTTCGGTTCCGCGGCCATCGCCAGCAATGGCGATGCACCGCAAACCACCATGCCGCTGATTCTGGCGGGGGTGATCGCGGACAAGGACCCGAACAAGGGGCAAGCCATCATCGGTGAGAATGCCACCGCGGCAAAGCTTTACGCGGTCGGGGGCTCCATCCCGGGTGGCGCGCGCCTGCACGCCGTCTATGCGGATCGCGTCCTGCTCGAGCGCAACGGTGCACTTGAAGCCTTGAGTCTGCCGCGCAATGAGTCACCCGCTGGTCGTGGCATCAACACCGCACCCCCGCTCTCTCTGGGCACACGCCTTGGAGCGGCAGCCAGTGCCAATCCGACCCTGCTCGCGGGCTTGGTACGCGTTCAGCCGGTCTTTACGCAGGGCAGGCTCTCGGGCTACCGAATCTTTCCGGGAGGCGGCCGCGGCAATGCCGCGTTCACGCAGCTCGGACTGAAACCGGGGGATCTGATCGAGGCGGTCAACGGCACAGCGCTCGATGATGCCAGCCGGGCGATGGAAGTTCTGCAGACCCTGGGTTCTTCCGCCTCAGCGACCGTCACCGTCTCGCGCAACGGGCAGTCGCAGGAGGTCAACCTCAATCTGGCGAACCTCAACATCGAGCCGGATCTAGGCGGTGCCGCCACGCCGCCGATCTCCGAGGCGGGACAAAGCATACCGCCTGTGGGTCCGCCGGCATCCCCCAACCCGCGCCCGCGGCGTGGGGATGCGGCGAATATGGGAATTGTGCCCGGTAATCCAACAAATACCGATGCCACAATTCCTCCTCCGGGCACAATTCCTCCGGGCGAGCGGGAACGATAGTCGCCCAGAGCAGTCAGCGATAGACGACAGACAGGAACGTTTATTAATGTCCGATAGAGTATTGACCGTTCGGCCGCATGCGCGGCGGAATCGCATTGCGCTCGCCGTCGGCTTGCTCACCGTCAGCGCCTGCGCACTCTCTCAGCAGACCGCCAGCGACGCGCCCGGGACGCGCGCCACCGGCTGCTCCGCGCCTTGCGTGACGCCCAACTTCAAGGACGCCGATATCACGCAGATCATCGAGGCGGTCCGCAACGTCACCGGCAAGACCTTCATCATTGACCCGCGCGTGCGAGCGCAGGTGACGATGCTGTCGTCCACGCCGATGACCCCGTCGCAATTCTACGAAGCGTTCCTATCGATCCTGCAGGTGCACGCCTTCATGGCCGTGCCAGGTCCGGGCAACGTCGTCAAGATCCTGCCCGACACCAACATGCGCCAGTATCCGAGCCTGGATCTGCCCGATCGCGTCAGCGGCACGTCGGATGAGGTCGTGACGCAGGTGCTGGCGGTCAAGAATGTCAGCGCCGCACAGCTGGTGCCGGTGCTGCGACCGCTGGCTGCGCAAAATGCGCAGCTGTCTGCCGTCACCGGAGCGAACATCCTCATCATTTCGGATCACTCCAGCAACGTGAACCGCATCATGCGCATCATCGAGCGCATCGATCAGGTCGGCAATCCCGACTACGACGTGATCACGCTGCACAGTGCCACGGCTGCCGACACCGCGCGCGTGCTCAACTCGCTGCTCGCGCAAAGCGGTGAGGCAGCCGGCATGATCAAGATCGTCGCCGACGATCGCTCCAACAGCATTTTGCTCAGCGGCGATGAGACCACGCGCCTGCGCGTGAAGACCCTGATCGCTCATCTGGACACGCCGATCGATGCCGGCAGCGAGACTCAGGTGCGTTACCTGCGCTTCTCCGATGCGGAAGATCTGGCCACCCGTCTGAAGGAGCAGCTCTCAGGCACCAGCAGCGGTGGCAGTTCAAGCTCGAGCCTGGGCAGCAATGTACGCAATGTCCCTTACCAGCCGACGCCCAATTCCCAGGGCAACACCGGCCCCTTGCCCAATCCGAACGCCAGCAGTGCCTCGTCGGGACCTGCGACGCTCACGCTGAAGGGTGAGACCGCTACCATCTGGGCCGACAAGGCCACCAATGCGCTGGTCATCACCGCGGGCGCGCGCGGCATGCGCGCCCTGAATGCGGTGATCGACAAACTCGATATCCGTCGTCCACAGGTGTACGTCGAGGCCATCATCGCGGAAGTCACGGTGGACAAGACCTCCGATCTGGGCGTGAACTGGGCATTGGATGGGACCAACTCCAGCGTCGGCGTCGGCGGCTTCGTCTCCCCGATTGGCGGCACGTCGATCGTGGACCTGGCCAATGCGGCACTGGGCGCGACCGCGACCAGCTCGTCGATCAACGGCACGACCACCACCAGCCCGGGCGTGAGCGCGGCGGGATTGTCCAATCAGACATTGAACGGCACGACCTTCGGCGTCGGTCGCCTGAGAGCCAGCGGCGTGAACTTTGCGGCCGTGGTGCGCGCGCTGCAGTCCGACTCGCGTACCAACATTCTGGGCACACCCTCGGTCGTGACGCGTGACAACCAGGAAGCGAAGATGGAAGTGGCACAGGAAGTACCGTTCCTGACCGGTCAGTATTCCACGACCAACGGGACCGGCAGCGCCTTTCAGACCATTCAGCGCGAGGACATCGGTACGATTCTGACCGTGACGCCGACGATCAACGAAGGCAACACGGTACTGTTGAAGCTGCAGGTTGAGAGTTCCAGCCTGGCGGCGAGCGCTTCGGGCGCGGTGGACCTCATCACCAACAAGAATTCGATCACGACCAGCGTGCTGGTCAAGGACGGCGGCACCCTGGTGCTCGGCGGCCTGATCCAGGACAGCGTCACCAACAGCGAATCGCAGGTGCCTATCCTGGGCAGCATCCCGATTCTCGGCGAGCTGTTCCGTACCCGGAACACCTCCAAGACCAAGACCAACTTCCTGATCTTCCTGCAGCCGCACATCCTGCGCAGCGATGAGCAGGCTTCGGAAGAGACCGACGCGAAGTTCAACTACATTCGCGATCAGCAGACCATCCTCAATCGCGACAAGAAGATCATTCCGTTCCAGCCGTTCGCGCCAGCCGATCCGTTGCCGTCGATATCGGAAGGCCGTACCAAGGGCGGCATCCTCAGTCCCGACGCCAACACCGCGCCGCCGCCGAGTTCCACTGCGTCACCGGCGCCGAGTGCGCCTGGCACACCGCTTGCGCCCGACTCATCGCAGCCGCCGGCCGCCCCACCCAGCCAGACCCCGGCGGTGACCTCTCCGGACAACTCGCAATCGGCGGGGCCGGCAAAATGAGTGAACCGGCTGAACGCGTTGACAGCGGCGACTTTCGCCTGCCGTTCGCGTTCGCACGGCGTCACGGTGTGGTAGTGCTGGGCATTGAATCCGGTGTGGCCGATTGCGCCTATCGCGCGCCCGCCTCTCCGCTGGCACTCGCCGAAACGCGCCGCTATCTGCAGCTGCCGGTCAAACTCACGGCGGTCGACAGCGACCAGTTCGACCTGCTGCTGCGCAAGACCTATGAAGGTGGCAACGGCGAGGCGATGCAGCAGATCGGTCTGGAGGACACGACCGACCTGGCGCATCTGGCGCAGGAACTGCCGGAACAGGCCGACCTGCTGGAAAGCGATGACGATGCGCCGATCATCCGACTCATCAATGCGGTGCTGACGCAGGCGATCCGCGAGAACGCCTCGGATATTCACATCGAGCCGTTCGAGAATCGACTGGTGGTGCGTTTTCGCGTCGACGGCATCCTGCGCGAAGTGCTGCAGTCCAAGCGTGGGGTCGCGCCACTGGTGGTCTCGCGCATCAAGGTCATGTCAAAGCTCGACATCGCCGAGAAGCGCTTGC
>DATMRM010000043.1:0-8882 GCA_035566155.1 Steroidobacteraceae bacterium
TGCTTTCCACCGGTTCACGCCGTCCAAAGAAGCCTGAGTTAGCCAACTTAAGAACCTTGGCTGTCAGTGCGACATCCTGCTGGATCAGATCCACGACGTCCTCGATGGAGGTGTCCGCCCCGCGCAGGCACTCACGCAATCGCACGTACATCGTCGGCGGAGTAGGCAACGCATCCACGCGGCCAACGATCTCATCGAGCGCATCATTTGCCAGGAGCGCCTTGAGGCTCAGCGCGCGCGCGATCGCCGTCCTCAGCGAGGCAGCATCACAAGGTTTGGACAGATAGCGGTGCGCGTTGCGCGTGGCGCGGATGACGGACTCGCGTTCGGCCTGCCCTGAAAGGATGAAGCGAACCGCGTGCGGATAGTGGCGCTTGACCTCTGCGAGAAGCTGTGAGCCATCCATGGTCGGCATGCGCATGTCGGCGATCACAACATCCGCTGGCTCCGCGGATAGCTGCTGCAGCGCGTCGGTCCCGCTCGTGCAAAATCGCATCCGCCACTCGGCGCGCATGCTATGCATGCTGCGCCGAAGTCCATCGAGCACATGGGTCTCGTCGTCGACAAACAGAACGCTGATCACTTCGGCCCTGTCCGAGTATGACTTAATTGTAAAGCGCTGTTCTACGCCTGCACCTTCGCCATGAGATGCGATGGTCGTCACAATCAGCTACACCGGCCCATTGGATTGTGACCGGATGCTCGGTCCGAAACCTAGAGCGAGTTCAGGAATGCGATCAGGTCGGATTTCTGCTGCGCCGTCAGATTCATCTGGAAGCGCTGGTCGTAGAAGTTCACCAGCTCGGTCAGGTTGGCGGCCGAGCCGTTGTGGAAGTACGGTGCGCGCGCGGCGAGACCCCGAAGGACGGGTCCCTTGCCGCGATTGAAGTCGCTGCACTGCCCGGTGATCAGCGCCTTCGCGGGGTCGGAGGTATAGAAGGATTCAGGTTCGCCCGGATTGAAAGGATTGGGGCAGCCGCTGATCAGATACACCGGCAGGTCCGGCATCGACATCTGCGACAGGCCCGCAATGATGTTGGGATCATTCTCCATACCGGACCGGGTGCTGTGGGACGTGCCGATGTCCAGTGGCAGCGGCAGGGAGTGATTGCCGACATCCGGGGTGTCATGACAGGTGGTGCAGTTGCCGTTGAACACCGCCGGTTTGCCCAGGGCCGCATTGTCGTTGAGGCCGCGCACGGTGGAGATGTGTGCGGTCGCGGTGTTGAACACGACCTCTCCGGCCGCGATGGCGCGGCGCGCTTCATCGCGGATCCACTCGAAGTAGTCCCCGTCGTTGTTCTGGATGTTGGACCAGGCGTTGAACAGGGTCATCGCCGAGTTGTTGAACGGCAGCCCGTCGGGATCTGCGCCGAGCACGTCGTTCTGGCCCGGATAGTATTCGGGTTGCAAGCCTGCGAGAAATGCCGGTCCGCCGTCCGCGCCTTGAGCGTGCAACCATCCCGCGCGGGCATCGAATGCCTGAGCGGAGAACAGACCCAGTTCGAAGTTGACGATATCGGCGAGCTGCGCACTGCTGGGATTGGTGCTCGCCTGAGCATGACCCTGGGTGGCGTGCAGCGCCTGATTGGTGAGGTCCTGCGTCAGGTTGTTGATGAACGTCGGTTTGCTGTTGAGCGGCTGCGCCGTCTCGCGCCCGTCAAACATGACAGTGCTGAGAAACCCGAGGTTCGAAGAGGGCAGCGGCCGCCGATACACCGACACGAAAGGGCCGCCCGCGGGGTTGGGAAGGATCGCGCAGCCGTACGGGTCATGAACCACGGAGATCGTGAACTGCGCGTTCGCGGGCATCGCAATCGCGATGCGGATCAGGCCATGCTGTAGCAGCAGGCTGTGATCGGCCGCAACACCGCTCCGGCCGGTCGGGCAGTTGGCGCCGTCCACCGGTGCAAACAGGGGATCGCTACCCGCACTGCGCGCGAATCGCTCCCGAACATCGCTGGGGCTGATACTCATTGCCTGACTGGCCACATGGCAGGTCGAGCAGCTGCGGCCGTTGGTGCCGAGACTTTGAAAGAATGCGCTGTTGGTGTTCACGCGCCCGTTGATATCGACCGTGGCGGTGATGCCGCTCGGATCGATGAAGGCCTGTACACTATCGTCGGCGGCGAGGGCGCCGTGTGAAACACATGTCCCGATCAGAGCAAGCGATGAGACCAGGTAATACCTACTGTCAAATCGACGTGCGCCCATCTTGGATCCCCTCCCGCCCACATTGTGCGGGCTACCGTCCAGGTACAGCGCAATCGGCACGGCAAACGTGACATTGCTTGCTAGCAGCTGAGCGTTTGGGCATCCTCAAAGCTCGCGCAGCCCGGGATTCTCAGGATGGACAGGGAGTGTTCAGCGGCGTCCGCCCAGAACCAGCAGCTGTTTGCAGCGCTGTACAGCGATCTACGCAAGCTTGCTGAGAGTCAGCTGCGACGCAGTCAGGTGGGACAGATCAGCCCGACCACACTGCTGCACGAGGCCTATCTCGGCATGTCCGGGCGCGAGAACCGGTTCCCTGATCGCGAGCGCTTCATGGGCTACGCCGCGCGCGTGATGCGCGGACTGATCATTGATTTCGTCCGGGAGCGACGCGCACTCAAACGCGGTGCCGGCTATCAACTCACGCAACTGCCAACGGAGCTGCCGGTCGCGGTGGAGCCGGATCTGACGCGCCTGTCGGAAGCGCTGGATGTGCTGGCAACCCGTGACGCGCGTCTGGCTGAGATCGTGGATCTGCGCTACTTCTGCGGCTTCTCGCTCGAGGATGTTGCGGCGTTGCGTGGCACCTCGGTCCGCACGGTGCAGCGGGACTGGGAGAAGGCGCGCGTGATTCTGTTCGAGGGCCTGCAATCGGATTGATTTCAGTCGTGCCGAGTCCGATGGCGCGAGCGATACGAGAATTACGATTTATGCACCGGGGGAACTATGGCAAACCTCTCGGACGAGCAATGGCGCTCCTTCAGCGAACATCTGGATCAGGCACTACAGCTGCCCGAAGCCGATCTTCCCGGCTGGCTCGCCGCTCTGGCATCCTCGCAGCCTCAAGTCGCGGCCGAAGTTCAGCGCAAACTGCAAGCACGCCATCGCGATGGATTTGCCTCGTTTCTGTCCGAGCAGCTCATTGTCAATCCGCAACAGGCAGGCGAGCCGCTCGTCGGACGGCAGGTGGGTCACTACACGATCGAATCGGAGATTGGTCGCGGCGGAATGGGCAGTGTCTGGCGCGCGCACCGTACTGACGGGCGATTTGAAGGCACGGTCGCGATCAAGTTCGTGCATACCTATTGGCTCGGTCGTCGCGCGGCTGAGGAGCGCTTCCTGGCCGAGGGCCGGCTACTCGGCCGGCTTAGCCATCCTCACATTGCGCGCCTCATCGATGCGGGCGTTTTCGACGACTCCATGCCGTACCTTGTGCTCGAGTACGTCGAGGGCAAGCCGATCGATGAGTACTGTCAACGCCGACACCTCGACACCGGTTCATCCGTAGCGCTCTTCCGTGACGTGCTCGCCGCGGTCGCACATGCGCACAGTCATCTGATCATTCATCGCGATCTGAAGCCCTCCAATATTCTGGTCACACACGATGGCGTGGTGAAGCTGCTTGATTTCGGGGTCGCCAAATTGCTGGGCGAAGAGGCCAGCGCGACCAGGACGGCGGCTCCCGCACTCACGCCTCAGTACGCCGCGCCCGAGCAGTTGCAGGGTGAGGCGGTGACGACCGCGACCGATGTGTATGCGCTGGGTCTGGTGCTCTATCGGTTATTGACCGGACAGCATTGCGTTCAGACCGACGGTCGTTCGACGGCTGATATCTATCACGCGGTGATCGAAGTGCCGCCATCGCGCGCCTCGCGGATGGCGGACATCCCGCCCGCCACGCGCCGCGCGCTCGAGGGCGATCTGGATAACATCCTCGGCAAATCACTCAGGAAGGATCCGGATGAGCGCTATGGCTCGATCGGGGAGTTTGCCGAGGATCTGCGGCGCTACCTGGCACACGAGCCGGTGCGCGCCCGACCGGACACCGTTCCCTATCGCCTGAGGAAGTTCGTGCGTCGCAATCGCGGCAGCGTATTCGGCGGCATGTTGGTCGCATTGGGCCTGATCGGCACCAGCGTTTTCGCACTGATGCAGATGCGCGAGGCACGCGCTCAGCGCGATCTGGCCCTGGATGAAGCGCGGCGTGCGAGCGCCGAGGCGGATCTGACGCAATACATCCTGGATGATCGCCTGAGTAAACTGACGCCGCAGGCCGAACACGAGCGGCTGGATCGCGCGCGTGAATTCATCGGGTCGCGCTTTCAGGCGCAGCCGACCTTGACTGCACAGCTGCTGATCGATCTGTCCGGTCGCTACATCGACCTCGGGGACTTCACCACCGCCGCGGAGGTGATTGTCGAGGCGGATGGCATCGGGCATCGGTCCGATGATGCCACCGTGCTCGGTCAGATTGCCTGCCTGCGCACCGAGGATCTGGCGATCGCGCGTGACTATGTTTCGGCACGCGGCCAGCTCACCGCCGGTATCGCGCAGATGCGGCGCCTGCGCCCGGTGCCGTGGCAGGTGGAGGCGGAGTGTGCGACCGCCGAGGCTTTCGTGTTGCAGGCCGATGGCAACTTCGACGTGCCGGCGACGCACCTGCGCCAGACACTGGCTCACCTGCAGGCGGACGGCCTGCATGGGTCAGGGCGCTATTTCTCGACCGCGAACGATCTGGCGCGCGCGTATCTGCTCGCGGGACGCTATCGCCAGGCCCTTGATATCAGTGTCGCCAACGTTGAGCTGGCGCAGCAACTGGGGCGAGCCGACACCTACAGCGCCGCGATCTACGCGACCTACGTCTGCCAGGCGTTGCGAAACGGCGGACAGCCGCGCCGTGCCGTCGAATACCTGGATGCGCACACGGCGCGCATGCGAGCCTCGGGAGGCGATGAGAGCTTGTCGGCGGCGACGATCGGTTGCCGCGGAGTGGCCCTGCTGGATCAGGGGCAGGTGCAGACGGCGCAGCCAGCCATCCTCATGGCAATGCAGAAGGCCGAGCGAGGCGCGGCGACTTACGTCGCCTCGCAGTATCACGCGGCAGCGGTGGCTGCGGCGATCGCGCGCGGCGATCTTGCCGGTGCGGAAGGGCTGTGGGAACCGCTGGCGAAGGACGAGTCAGAACGACTGGCGGCAAAGCGGCGCGGCGTCGAGGTCGTGCGGCTGCTGCTCGTGCATGCGCAACTGGATCTGGCGCGAGGCCATCCGGACGACGCGCTGGCTTCACTGGCACGCGGCGAGAGCATTCTTCAGGCGCGTCACCAGCCGAGCAATCCCGAAGCGTGGGACATCGAGTCGCTGCGAAGCCGCGCGCTGCTGTCCAAGGCCGATTATGCGCAAGCAATGCGACACGCGCAGAACGCCTTGGATCTGGCACGGGCGAGTGCGATCGACCCGCAGTCCTCACACTACATCGGCGAGGCACTGCTATGGCGCGCGCGGGCCGAAGCTGCGCAGGGGGACAAGCACTCGGCTGCCAGCGCTCACGAGGCATTGCCGCACCTCATCAACAACCTAGACCTAGGCAACCCACTGATTGCCGAAGCGCAGAAGCTGGCCTCGCCCTAGAGAATGGGCTTCATGCGCGGCCGGAGCGTCTCGAGCGCCAGGCGCAGTCCCCGCGAGACGCGTCGCGCCCGGCTGCATGGGCAAGCGCGCACGTCAGAAATCCGCGGTCACGTATCCAAGGATCGATTGTCCGGGAAACTGCAAGAAGCCCGGGCTCAGACCCAGATTCCAGAAATCCTCTTTGTTGAAGTTCTGCCAGAACAGCCGCAGCGTTGCCGGGTGGCCAAGTACCTTGAAGCGATAGCGGCTGCCGAGACTGAGGATCGTCTGCTCGGGATTGTAGAGCGTGTTGTCCACGCTCGCCGGCGCGGCACCGAAGCGGTAGTAGATGCCGTCGAACGACAGCGCGGGCCAGCCCTTGAGGTGATAATCCGCGTTGAACAGGTACGTGGTGCGCGGCTGGCCGACGGCCACCGGGCCCACGCCCTCGGCGCCCAGATCCGAGCCGATGATGGCCACTTTGCCGGCCAGCACGCCGAAGCTGAGCTTGAGTTGCTCGCTCACCTCACCGGACAGTGATACTTCAACGCCGCGCGCGCGCTGCGTTCCGAGCTGACGGTCGGTGTTGCGGGTATCGAGGTTGAAGTAGGGCTTTTCGATTTCGAACGCCCCGGTGATCAGTTTCAGTTTCGGCGTCAGCTCGAATCGAAAGCCGGCGTCTTGCTGCTGAGTGCGCGCGGCCGGCAGAATCATGCCGCGATTCTCTGCGTTTCCGGGAGCGGTGCCTGATTCTTCCAGGCCCTGCGTGTAGCTGCCGTACAGCGTGACCGGCTTCGCCAGCGTTACCGCCGCGGTGGCGTAGGCGCGCAGCGGTCGATCCTCCAGGTGGGCGATGGGCAGGCCCGGTGTGACAACGATTTTGTCGTAACTCTCCCGCTGCACACCCACTGCCAGATCGGCACGTCCCTGCCACTGCAGGCGATAGGCGGTACCCATGCTCCACAGCTGCGCGCGATCGTTGGTGCGCGCGCCGTAGATGAAGGCAGGCCTTCGTACCTGAGCGTCGGCGGCGACCAGCGCAGGCCCGACATCCACCGCATCCGAGCCACCGTAGGTGGCCAGCGTGTCGCGACCGCGCGCATCGAGGATCAGCTCATGACGCAGGGGACCGGTGAGATAGTGTCCGGTCAGTCGCACTTCCCCGGAAGTGGATGCGATGCTCTGCTCGGGATATCCCACCACCCGGTGATCCGCGAGGCCGACCGGATTGCTGTTGAGATAGAGATCCGAATAGCTCTCCGGCTGATCGAAGATCGATCGGAAGACACCGGCGCTCAGGTACCAGTGTGGTGTCAGCTGCGCGGTGATCAGCGCGCCGTAGTTCTCACTCCAGCTTGCGCCCAACGCCCAGTTCTGACCGATGTAACCGTCGACCGTCGGCGGTATGAAGGCCCCCGCCGGGAACACAAGGGGCATGGTTCTCGCGCTGGTGTACTGCTGCCAGTCGATGAATGCCCGCAGCGTGATGCGATCGTTCGCAGTCCACTGCGGACTTGCCCCGAAATCCAGATACTTCGCGGTATAGCCCTTGTCGCCCGCGTACGGCGAGTTGGTCACGATCTGTGAGCTGGCACCGATCGGCAACTGAAGGTTACGGCCGAGCACCGGGATGTCGCCATCGAGGCTCAGGCCGCGGTTCTGGAACGGGCCGAGGCTGGCCACCACCGTGGCCGTGGCGGTGCCGTCGCCGACGTGTCTGAGATCGTAGTCGACGATGCCGGTCGGAGCCGGGAAGGGGTAGCCGACTTCGCTGACGCCGATGCGGATCGTGGAGCCTTCGATCACGCGGCCGGACAGGCCGCCCTGCTGATCAAAGTACAGTCCGTTGATGCGTACGTTGCCAGCGACCTGCGGATTGAATCCGCGTACGCCGCCCGGTCCATACAGGCCGATGCTCTCCAGTCCGAGGGTCAGGCCGAACGCATCATCGGCAATCGCCAGCGGATCGTCGCTGGCGTGCTGGGCGTGCGCGAACGGCGCGACGGCAAGACAGAGCACTGCGGCGCCGGCCGGCCAGGAGGACTTGCGTACGCGCTGCAAGCGAGGCTCTCAGGTGCCGCCATTCTCCTGTATCTGCCTCATGGCATCGGGTAGCTGCGGCACGCTCAGCAGTTCATCGGCCAGCACGCGACACGTGCGCATGTCGCCCGCGAAGGGTTTTTTCCGACCGTCGATGGCGTCGCACATCGCCGGCCGCGAGACCGGTGCGTAGGCCTCGCCGTCGCAGACGTACACGCGCCAGACACCGAACAGCGTGGGCGCCACCAATGCCAGCACCGCGCAGCTGCTGAGCGCGAGCTTTGCGCTGAAGCCAAGCCTGCGCGCCGCCTCGCCGGTCATGATGTCCACGACCCGCTGCTTGAGTTCCGCGCCGGTCACGCCCGAAAGCACGGGCAGTGGCGATCCGACGCAGTACTGGCAGGTTTTCAGGATGCTCTCGGCATACACCGCGCGTTCGCTGCCCAGCTCCAGCACCTTCTGATCGCAGGCTCGCTCGCGCTCGCGCATCAGTCGCGTGCCGAGCCACCACACCAGCGGATGAAACCAGAACACCGCTTCGACCACCATATGAATCGCGGCCGCCAGATTGTCACGGCGACGTACGTGACAGACCTCGTGTGCGATCACCGCCTGCAGGTGCGAGCGGGTGAGGTGCGCGGAAATCCCCTGGGGCCATAGCAGCACCGGCCGCCAGATGCCGAAGATGCCGGGCTCGAGCGATGCGGAACACAGCAGCAACGTGATCGGCCGGCGGATGCCCATTTGCCGCTCGACCTGCCGCAGCACGCGCACCTCGCGTGCGTCGCTGACCACAATGCCCGCGCGCGCAATGCGCGCGATCGAACGCCAGCGCAGGACCCACACCGTGAGTACCACGACGAGACCGGTGGCCCACACCGCCAGCAGCAGCGTCGCCATGAGCGCAAAGGGCTTCGAGGCGTGCGGATCGGAAGACAGCGAGAACGGTTCACTGACGCGGATGACCGCGTTCTGCCACCAGGCTTCCCGGTGCCCCACTTCGAGCAGCGAGGAGATGCTACGGCCGGCGCTGATCAGCAGCGAGAAGGGAAGCAGAAATTTGATGGAGGCCGCGAACCATAGCCCGTGGCGCACACCGGCCTCGTTCCGGCGCAGCAACAGCCAGGCGGTCAGCGCTGCCGCCAGCGCGACCAGGGTTGACTGCCACAGATGGTTGGCAATTCCGGCCACAGTGCCGCTACCGATTTCCCCCAGCAGTGGTTTCATTGTAGCGGGTCCTTCGC
>DATMRM010000044.1:0-12259 GCA_035566155.1 Steroidobacteraceae bacterium
ACTTCGTGATCGTCGGCGCGGGGCCTGCGGGGCTGGCTTGCGCGCTGCGGCTGAAGCAGCTCAAACCGGAAGCGAGCATCGGCGTGTTGGAGAAGGGCTCGACGGTCGGGTCGCATTCGATCTCGGGGGCAGTGCTGGAGCCGGGGCCGCTCGAGGCGCTGATTCCCGATTGGCGCTCGACCTACACCGGGATGAAGGTTCCGGCGGTATACGACGAAATATGTTTCCTGACGTCCAAGAAGATGTACCGCTCTCCGATTACGCCACCGCAATTGAACAACCACGGTAACTTCATCATCTCGCTGGGGCAGCTCACGCCGTGGATGGCGCAAAAAGTCGAAGCCGCCGGCGTGGATGTGTTTCCGGGCTTCGCGGCCGCGGCGCCGCTGTTCGGTGCCGATGGTGCGGTGACCGGCGTGAAGATCGGTGACATGGGCATTTTGAAGGACGGCAGCCAGGGACCGAATTACACCCCGGGCGTCGAGATCCTGGCCGGTACGACCGTTCTCGCGGAAGGCTGCCGCGGCTCGGTCAGCAAGGTGCTGATCGACACATTCAAGCTGCGGGCCGGGAAGTCGCCGCCGACCTATGGTCTGGGCTTCAAGGAGCTGTGGCAATTGCCGCCCGGCCGCGTCAAGCCAGGCCACATCCGACACACCGCGGGCTGGCCGCTGGACAGCGCCACCTATGGCGGCAGCTTCCTGTATCAACTCGACAACGATCGACTGTACATCGGGTTCATCGTCGGTCTCGATTACAAGGACCCGAACCTGTTCCTGTTCGAGGCATTTCAGCAGTTCAAGGCGCATCCGTCGATCAAGCCGCTGCTGGAGGGAGGCGAAATCCTGGCAGCGGGTGCGCGCACGGTCGTTTCCAGCGGCTGGCAGGCGCTGCCGAAACTCGAGATGCCGGGCGCGCTGCTGATCGGCGATGCCGCCGGCACACTGAACTTCCCAAAGATCAAGGGGATCCATCAGGCGATCCGTTCCGGAGTGTGTGCCGCGGAGCATCTGGCGGAAGTCGGCAGCCCGCAGGGCTTCGATGTGCGCTACCGCGCCTCGGAAGGCGGCAAAGAGCTACACCGGGTGCGCAATTTCAAACCGGGCTTCAAGCGCGGGCTGCTCTGGGGCACCTTGAATTTCGGCCTGGAGATGTTTGCAGGCGGACATCTGCCGTGGACCCTGACCTGGAAGAGCGACGATGCCTCGGGGTTGAAGCATCTGGATGGATACACCTCGCCCGACCGGCACTGGGTGACGCGCACGCTACCGCCGCGTGATCGAGTCTCCTCGGTGTTCTTCGCCGGCAATACGCACGACGAACATCAGCCGGTGCATCTGAAGGTCGCTGACACGTCGATCTGCGCGACGCGTTGTGCCCAGGAATTCGGCAATCCGTGCCAGCGCTTCTGCCCGGCAGCCGTCTACGAAATGGTGGACGACGGTAAGGGTGGAAAGATGCTGCGCATCAACGCGGCAAATTGCGTGCACTGCAAGGCCTGCGACATCAAGGATCCCTACGGGATCATCACCTGGATGACACCTGAAGGTGGCAGCGGCCCGAACTACCAGAACCTATAGTCGCTATGCAGATGAGCTGTCTCCAAACGCAGACAGCGAAGAATTACCGGGTTCGTTGCAATTAATACGCGTTACGACCGCGAATGACGATCACGGCTGTCTTGAACAGGATCTTGATGTCGAGCCACAGCGACCAGTGACGCAGGTAGTCCAGGTCGTACTGAACTCGCAGACGCATCTGTTCGACCGTGCTGGTTTCGCCGCGCAGTCCATGAACCTGCGCCCAGCCGGTCATTCCGGGACGGATCTTGTGGCGGATCATGTAACCGCTGATCAGCTTGCGATAGGTCTCGTTGTGCGCGACCGCGTGCGGTCGCGGGCCAACGAAGCTCATCTTGCCTTCCAAGACATTGAATAGCTGCGGCAATTCGTCGAGTGACGTGCGGCGCAGGAAACGGCCAACCGGCGTGATCCGATCGTCCTGCTTGCGGGCCTGCACGACCACCGAACCGTCTTCGCACACCCGCATGCTGCGGAACTTGTAGACCAGGATTTCCTCGCCGTTCAGTCCGTAGCGGCGCTGTTTGAACAACACCGGGCCGGGCGAGGAGAGCTTGATGGCGATCGCAGCCATGATCATCAGCGGCCAGCCCACCAGCAGGCCTATGGCGGATAGCAGGACATCGATCGCCCGTTTGCGCACGGCCTGCATGCCGTGAAACGGCGTATCGCAGATCGACAGCATCGGCATTCCATTGATTTCGACGCATCGCGCTTGCACCAGGTCATACGCGAAGATGTCCGGTACGAAATAGATCGACGCGGTGGTATCACGAAATTCGCGCAGCATGTCGTTGATGCGCGGGGCTTTGCTCATCGGTAGCGTGATGTAGATAGCGTTCACGCCGTGGGTGCGCACGAACTCAGCCACTTCCTTGCACAAGCCGGCAAACTGGCCACGGGTATCCTGGGGCAGCCGCTCGAGGCTGCGAAAGTCGAAGAAGCCCATGAATTTGCCCATGCTGAGGTTTTGCGACGCCCGACGCTTGAGCTCGACGCCAACCTCATTGGCACCGATGATGACGTAGCGCTGACGCGCCGCGCTGCTGCTCGCCGCCACACGGGCGCTCACGGCATCGCCCACCAACAGCAAAACCGGCGTCAGCGCGAACCAACCCACGAGCACCTGGCTGGGGAACATGTTGTTCAGCTTCAGCGTAATGCCGAGGAACAGCAGCAGCGCGACGACCGCGCCCCACTCGATCAGCAGCCGCGGGAGCCGACGCTTGGCTGGCCGCGGCGCAGACGCGGACAGCAGCTGCAACGGGCTGAAGATCTCATGCGAAATCAATACCGCGACAACGGCGAGCGCGAGCTCTGACAGCGTGACGGCCGGTGAGCCGACCAGCACGCAGATCAGCAGTGCGACGGCGACCACTGCGGGCTTGGACCAATGCCTGAGCAGTGTATGCAGCGGCGGCTCGATCGTGCCGAGCGTCACCGCTTTCTGGCCTACGGAAGAACTCGAGAGTGCCGACAGATCTTCTTCGAGTTGAGGCTCCGGCCTCAGTTCTGCGATGGTGTTCGGTAGAGGAGCGTCGAGCATGACTCGGGCTTGACTCACCAGCTTACCTCCCCTGATAAAGACACAACCATGTTAGCGGAGCAAAACCCGTGCCGACGCGTTATGTAACAGAATGTAGGCACAAAGGTTGACGCGGTTTGCATTGATCTCGCGGTCGACTGCGATGCGTTTGCGCAATGTGAGCAGCGCACACGAAGAACTCTTGGACCAGTTTGTCACAGATAAGTTGCAGCGCGTTGAATCCATTGTTTGCCTTCAACGGTGCCGCTTGGTGCCGAGTCATGTGCCAAGGGGTTCGAAGCCGTGCGCGACGCAAGCTTGTTGAAAATTTTACTCGGCACCAAAAAAGCGCCCTCAGCTCTCAAAATGAGCCACTTCGAGTCCGCAGACAGGCAACGGTGGCGTTTAGCAGGCAGCGTGCGGTAGGTTGAGCTGTGGGAATCCGAGCCATTTTTTCGCGGCGTAACGAGCGTGCTCCGAGCTTGGAGCGTGCCGAGCAACTGCACGCTGAAGGTAACTACGCGGAAGCTGCGCAAATCTGTCGCGCACTCGCCGAACACGACGACGTGGCCGCACAACTTCGACTGGCGCAGGCGTATGAACGCGGCGAGGGAGTGCTTCAGAGTTTCGTCGAAGCGGTACGCTGGTATCGGGCTGCCGGAGAGCGCGGCTCCACACCGTCGATGGCACGGCTGGGCGAAATCTATCTCACCGGGTTGACCGCGCCCGACACCGCCAGCCAAGCGGTGCTCGAGCGCGAAACCGCGTTGCTCAGGAAACTCTACCCGGAAGGGCTGTCCGTCGAGCAGGATGCCGCTCAGGCTGCGTTGTGGAATGCACGCGCCGCGGAGGCGGGGAATGCGCCCGCACAGGCGCGCCTCGGACATCAGTTCGCCACGGGACTGGGAATCGCCAAGGATCTCGCGGTGGCCGAGCGCTGGTTCGCCTCGTCGGCGCAACTGCAGTGCGCGGCGGGCGAACTCGGGCTCGGACTGCTGTACGCCGGGGCTTACGGCGAACGCCGTGAGCATACGCGCGCGCTGGAATGGCTCGAGCGCTGTGCTGCGCGGCAGAACGCGACCGCGCAACTATGCCTGGCGATGCTGCTGTTGTACGGCGAGGGTGTCCGGCACGATCCGGTGCGCGCGGCGCAGTTGCTGCAACAGTCGGCGGATGCTGGCCAGCCCGCCGCGATGTATCACCTCGGGGATCTCTACCGCCGCGGCCACGGTGTCGAGCCCAATGCATCGCAGGCAGAAAGCTGGCTGCGCCGGGCTGCCTCGCGCGGTTACCTGCGGGCGCGCCTGTCACTGGTACAGCTGTTCCGCGCAGGGCCTGAGCCGGATTTGAACTCAGCCGCAGTGCTGTGCAGGGAGGCGGCTGATCTGGGCGACGGCGAGGCCCAGTATCTGCTGGGCCAACTCTACATTAATGGTGAGGGCGTACCGAAGGACCCGGCGGAGGCCGCCCGTTGGCTCAAGAAGGCCGCCGATCAGAACGTCATCCCCGCATTCGAGCGTCTCGGGGCGCTGTACGCGCAGGGACTGGGTCTGCCGCAGGATCTGCAAGCGGCGGCCGACTGGTTTCACCGCGCCGAAGCGCGCGGCGACGTCCATGCGATGTATCAGCTCGGGACTCTGGAACTGGGGGGATTTGGCACGCCCCGCGATCCACGGGCGGCGCGCGAGTGGTACCGGCGCGCAGCAGCACGCGGTAGCGCAGCGGCGTGTCTGCAATTGGGTGTGCTGTACGCGACGGATGAAAACGGGCATCAGAGTTATTCTGCCGCGGCCCGCTGGTACGCGCAGGCCGCGGTGCATGGGCTGGCGGCCGGACGTTATAACCTCGCGTTCCTGCATCTGCGCGGTTTGGGCGTGCCACAGGATGCAGCGCGCGGCCTGAAGCTGCTGCACGAGGCCGTTGATGCCGGTAGCACCCAGGCAGCGCTGGCGCTGCATCAGCTCTATGCGGACGGCGAGCATGTGTCCGCGAACGCGCAGACTGCACTGGTATGGCTGAAGCGCGCGGCCGGCATGGGCAACGCGACCGCTGCGTGTCAGTTGGCGCAGCGCCTGCAGCGCGCTGAAGCACCGGCGCCGCCGGCCGCGGAGGTCGTGGCACTGCTGGAAGGCTGTGCGGCGAGTGGCAGCGTCGACGCTCAGGCCTCGCTCGGATTGCTCTACTACGAAGGCGCTCAGGTCACGCGCGATGAGCGCTTGGCGATGCGCTGGTTGTCGCGGGCCGCGCAAGGTGGCAATGCCTTTGCTCAGGCGTGGCTGGGAGACGTACTGATACAGGGACGCGGGATTCCGATGGATCAGGAGGGCGCGGCGAAGTGGTACGAGCGGGCGGCGCTGCAAGGACATTTGGGTGCGACCGCGGCTCTGACCTCGATCCGAATGTCTTCGGGCGCTCCGTCGCAGCAGATGGAGGAGCTCTTCAAGCTCTGGCTGCGCGCCGCACAGCAAGGGGATGCGACCGCACAACGCATGGTGGGTGATTTCTATTCGCGCGGAGTCGGGGTCGAGCGTTCCGCCGAGCACGCCCGCCGCTGGCTCGCGACGGCGGCGGAGCAGGGTAACGCGTCGGCAATGGCCTCACTGGGCGTGCTGCTGTTGCAGGGCGCGACCCGGATGTCCGAGCAGGTCGAAGCGGTGGACCTGCTGCGGCGGGCGGCGGCCTTGGGCAATGCCGACGCGCAATACAACTTCGGTGTCTGTCTGCGACGCGGACTCGGGGTGCCCCCAGACGACACGCAGGCTGAACGGCAATACCGCGCGGCCGCGCTGAAAGGGAATGTATCGGCCCAATTGGCGCTTGGAGCACTCAAGGCGCAGAAAGCGGTCGCTGACTCGGATTGGAATGAGGCAGTGAGTTGGTATCGTCTTGCGGCGGATGCCGGCAATGCCGTAGCCAAGCGTCAACTGGACGAACTGACCGCACGGCGGCGTGGCCTGACTGCCGAGCGGTGAGCTAAACAGCCCGTAGTACGGTCGCGTCCGGGCGCCGACCCGCGATCAGGTCATCGAATAGCCGGGTCCAGCGCGACAGCTGCACACGTTTGAGGTCGAAGTCGCGAACCGCAGTCGCGCGCGCGGATTCGCGAACGGGCCGTAGCTCACGTTGTCGCTCGAGCGCTTCTTCGATGCGATTGGCAAGCTGCCGATGAGAAAAGAAATCCACGGTGAGCCCGTTTTGCCCGTCGCGCATCACCTCCAGTACCGGCGGTGTGGCGGAGGCGACGATCAGACAGCCACACGCCATCGCTTCAATGAATGACCAGGACAGCACGAACGGGTAGGTCAGGTAGACGTGAGCGGACGAGATCTGCAACAGGCTCAAGTAGTCGCGATGTTCGATCGTCCCTGCGAAATGTACGCGCGTCAGATCGAGTTTGCCTGCCAGCTCCTGCAGCAGCAGCTCGCGAAAGGTCGATCGCGGCGGTGCCGGTGTGCCGTAGCTGACCCCATCGCCGCCGACGATGACCACCTGCGCGCGACGACGACGACGCAGTAGTTGTGGCAGCGAGCGCATGAAGACATGAAAGCCGCGGTACGGCTCGAGGTTGCGTGCCACATAGGTGACGACTTCATCGTCCGCACTCAACACTTGACCGGAGGGCAGCCGGTAGTGCGCGCTGCGTCGCGGACACGCCAGATCGGCATCGACGCCTTCGTGAAGGACACTGATTCTCGAGCGCTGCTCAGGCGGATAGAGACTGCGCTGCCAATGCGTGGCCGAATGCCCCCAGTCGGTGGCTTCGAACGCCAGCAGGTTGACCGCGTTGCGGGCGCGCAGATGCGATGGCTCATGGAAGATCGAGACGAATTCGGGGTCGAACCCGACATCCACGCCCTGCGCGTGATAGTAGAACTCAAAGTTTGACAGGAGCGGCACGTCTGGAAACACATCTTTGACGAACAGCGTCTCACCCCATCCGCTGTGGCCGACGATCAGATCAGGTTGAAAGCCGGAATCGCGCAGTCGTGCACAGACCTCCGCTACCGTCGCGCCCGTGTGAATCGCGCGATCGACTTCGATCGCATATTTGTGACAATTGATCGAGCTACGCCGATCTGCCGGGTAGATGATCTTGGTCACCCCGGGCATGGCGTTGTCATTGGGCTGGGTGATGAATCGAACGTCATTCTGCGGACGATTGGCCAGATGGCGCACGATGTGGCGGTACTGCCCCGGAAAATTCTGATGGATGAAAAGGTACTTCACAGCTGCAGCGAAGCCATCAGTGTGGCGCGCTCTGCCGCGCTGCTCGCCGCCGTGACCCTGGCCACTGCCGCCAGTTCGAGCGATCCGCTGCGCCTTCGCACGATGATTTCGCCATACTTCAGGCCATTGAAGCAGCGCTGCAGCACCGAGGGCGTGAAGCCGCAATGATGCGCCATCGTGGTCTGGCCAGATGCGATGGCCGGACCGAACCCAAACAGCACATCGTGCGGCGTGACAGGTCCGGCGGCAGACTGATACAGCGGCTCATGCAGCCGGTCCTGAGCGATATAGCCTGCCACGGTTTGCAGATCGGGAACGATCACGCACACGAAGCCATCGTTACGCAGCACCCGCCTGAATTCCGACAACGCAATCGGGATCTGGTACTCATAGAGATGTTCCATGCAATGCGCGGCCCACACCGCGTGAGCGCTCGCATCGGCGAACGACGACAGATCGGTGAGATCCGCGATCACATCCGGCAGCACCGAAGCCTCGCTGTCGACGCGAATCTCTTTCCAGCTGTCAAAGCACGCAGGCAGACTGCTCGCGCGTCGAACGCCGCATCCTACATTGAGCACTACCCGTGCGCGAACGGGCTCATTCACGGCCGAGGATGACGACTCGACTTGCGTCGGGCGGACTTGGTCTGCTCCGGAACATCACGGAAGCGGCCAAACGAGGGACCGCTACTGGTTGTCCGACGTCGCGGCGAGGCCTCTTTGGCACGGGTGAGCTCGGCGCGTTTGATCAGGTGCACCTGAATGCCCTCCAGCGGGTCGTTCGCGGCCGTCGAGCGACACGGCGCACCATTGCGCAGTGGGCCGACAATCTGCCCGGACTGAAAGTAGCCGCTGTACTCGCAGTCATACAGCGCGGCTTCGGCGCTGGGTTTGAGTCGCACCGCAAAGCCCACCAGCGGAACCGACAGGCCGCGTGTGCCACACATCCTGTTGTCGCTGAGCCATGGGGTTTCGAAACCGCTGCCGGTCAGCGCCTTGTATTCGATGTCCTGCGCCTGAAATTGATGCATCGGCAGGACCGAGAATGATTCGATCCACAGCCCCGGCGCCACGCGTCCGGCCCAGGGCGCGTCGGTGAAATTCACATCACCGCGTGAGCGGATGTGGGCTGCGATGTGCATCGGTACGTGTGCGCTGACGGCCGGTGCGGGCGGCGCTGCGGCCATCGCAGCAGGAGCCGGGACGGGGACTTCGGGCCGCGCCGGCTCCGAGTTCGCGGCCAGCGCAGACTCGGGTGCACTGGCGCGATCCTCCAGCCGCTCGACCTTGATCGACAACACCTCTCCGCCCGGGGCGCGCACGGAGGTCAGCACCAGCGTCGCACCGCTGCCATGGATCTTGCCAATCAGCAGATCGCCCTGCTGAAACAGCCATGCGCCGTGATTGCCCGCGCCATCCATGAATTCGACCTGCTCAGCGCGTACGCCAGGGCCAAGTCCAACGTGAACTGCCGGCAGCGACAACGCTCCCGCCGCCGGCGTGGACGACGGTTTGGCCGCTCTGACAGAGAACAGATACAGTCCGGGCGGAAGCGGTAGCAGCTGCACCGATGCGCTCAAGCCCTCATCCTGCATCGATTTACCGTCGGGCCTGAGCGGCGTCTTCATCGCTGGCGTTTCCTCGCAGAGTTGGAGCAGTCGATCGTTAATCTGACTGGCACTGAGTTCAAGGGGCAAAAGTGTGCCGCGGCGCACAGAACGTAGTCGCTCGGCGATCGCGCCAAGGTCGAATGCGACGACCGGCAGGCCCGCCTGCAACGCGTAGTCCAGCGCATAGCACCAGGTCTCTGGCCAGACTGAGGCCATCCACACCGCATCCGGACGTTCCCGTTCGAACAGATGCGTCACCTCGGCTTCAGCGTAGCGCCCGCTTACGAAGACTTTGCCGGTTCTCTGCAATGCGCGGTCGCGATCGGTGTAACCGATGACGACGAATTCGATGGGCAGCCCGCGAAGCCGTGCGTCGCGGGCGCACCTGAGCAACAGCTCACTGCCCTTGTGCTGACCGATCGCGCCGATCAGCGCGACTCGCAAAGCCCGTCCGCCCTTCACATCGACCGCGTGCGCGGGCGGCGAGGCCGGAGAACTCGCGGGCTGCACGGCAATCGCGAGAGAGGGGAAATAGCGCTGCAGGCGGGTGGCGGTGTCGGAGGAAGGAGCGATCACACGGCGTGCGTTGCGCAACCAGGAGTCACTGCGCAGTCTTAGGGCCGTCACGGAAATCTTCTCGCCGAGCTGAGATCCCAGACGGCGCAGGCACACGTTGCATGCTGACACGTCCGGCTCGCCGCAGTACCGTTTGCCGGGGTCGATGAGCGTGATCTGCGGACAGACCCAGGCATAGTCGTGCACGAAGACGTCGTAAGGCAGTCCGAGCGCCCTGACGGCCTCGATCACCTTCGAGTCGAGATGCAGGAAGTGATGGATCTCGACGCTCTGCAGAGACAGACTTCGCAACAGCGCGGTAATGCCGTCGATCTCAGTCGGAATGCGATAGTGCAGATCCGGCAGCACCATCGAGTCGGTCCACAGTTCGCAGCGTCCGCGATCGCCCGCACGGGCCGGTCGTAGTACCAGCGGACGCACGCCCTGCGCGCGCACAGCGCGGCAACGCTCGGCAACGAAGCGATCCACCCCGCCGGCCAATGCCAGAGTCACTATCAATGCGCCGGGCCCTGCGATGGCGTTCAGTCGTTTTTCATCCAGCTGACGCCTCAAGCGATGCACCGGATCGTGCGCGATGAAATCGCTGATGAAACGGTCGTATCCTGGGTGACGCAGATTGAGCAGGCGTTGACCGCGCTCGAGCAGCGCCGTGCGTCGCGGGCCAAATGAACGTCCGCCGGCGTGGTAGACGAACACATCGGCCGCCAGTCGATGCGACCAGCCGCGCGCCCGCGCCCGCAGGCAGAAATCACTTTCCTCCCCGTACCCCTGGTCGAATGCCGCGGCATCGAAGTCACCGACATCCCTCAGGCAGTCTCGACGCAAGTACAGACAGAAGCCGACCCCTACCGGAATCTCGACGGACTGGCCGGCGTGCAATTCGCCCGCCATGGCATGAAACATCGCCGCCTGTTCGGGACGAATCGCCTGATTCGGGGCATGTGGGTAGGTCGCGATCGAGCCCGAATTGCTGAACGGAGTCACTGAGCCGACGCTGGGCGCGCTGTAGGCGGCGCGGCGCATCCGTTCCAGCCAGCCCTCGAACACCTGTGCGTCGGAGTTCAACACCACGACATCCTGGGTCGGATGAAGGGCCAGCGCGCGGTTGACCGATGCGGCAAAGCCGAGATTGACGGGGTTGTGCAGCAGTTCGATGCGAGACGTGCTGGCGAGTGTGGTCAGTTCCGCCAACAAGTCCGCGTCGTCGCTGGCGTCATTGACGACGATGATGCGCGTGTGCGCTGGAACGGTGGCGATGACCGAGCGCAGGCAGGCGCGCGTCTCGTCGAGACCGTGGTAAACCGGAATGACCACCGCGCAACGACGCGCTCGCTGGGTCTGAACTGGGCCGGCCGGCGCCGACGCCGCAGTCCAGCGCCCGAGTCGCGTGCTCGAGCGGCCAGCCGGGCGCATCGAAGAAGGCAACAGCACAGGGCTATCGGGCAGGCGCTGCCAACACCCGTCCGGAAGCTGGGCCGAGACATGAAAGCGCGCGCCGGTCAGTCCCGCGGATCGCAGATGAACACTAAACGGCCAGCGGCCAACGCTGTCGTACCGCGAATGTGTTGGCCCCTCCCGCGAGCGGCCGCTATCGTCGGTGACCCGTATCGCAAGCGGCTGCGAGGGACGCCACGAGCTGCTGGCCCATCCGGTAACGCGACCGTCGCTCGCGGCGCTGCGCCCGTCGAGCGCGAAATCGGGCGGAAAGTGTCGCTCGCCTCCCAGCAGCGGCTTTCCATGCACTGTGAAGCGTAGGCCGGCGTGTCGCAGGCTGTCCGGTAGTCTGAAGCTGAAGGTGCGCACCTCTTCGTTTGGCGAAGTACGAATCGGCTGGATGAATTCACCGCCGCGCGCAATCTGTATATGAACTGAATGCGCTGTGTCGTCGCGACGCAGTGCACCGACGAACTCGAGCCCTGGACCCAAGCCAATCCAGCCGGTGAATGGACTGTGGGGGTGAAGCAGGGCCGCGTTGGCACCTCGCTGCATCAGACTCTGAGGTTCGATGCAGTGACTGACCAATGCCGGGTGCAATCGCGCCCCGACGTCCTCCAGCCGATCCGTCTCCAATGCGGTCCATATGATCAGTGCGGCGACGTCCGCATCGGCTCGCATCTCGTAGGCACGCACGAGCAACCGATGTGCGGCGACGGTATCCCGTCGACCCCACACCAGCAGGTGACCATAAATTGACGCCAGGTAGCCGCCGTCAGACGGCAGCGTTCGCCATGCCTGATCGATGAGTCGAAGGGCGCCGGGCGCATCCTCCGCACCGACTCGCTGCTGAACCTGGCGGATTGCGCGGCGTGCCGGATCGCCGAGTACGGGGTTCAGGCCGGCGTACCGCAGCGCCCGCCGCAGGGATTCCTGCAGATGCGGCGACTGCGGGTCCAGAACGTACGCCGGGCGTATGCGCGACGCCGGATCATTTCGCGCCATTAAACGCCGTCCACACGGCTTAACTACCGCGTCAGGGTTTGTGGGTCGTGATATCGGAGCTGTGCAGACTGCTGACACCTTTGAGCTCGATCGTTGTCTTGCCGCTATCGAGGCTGATGTAGGTGTTGCCGCCGTGTGAGCTGACCTCGCCGTGCTGCTGCAGGTACGACAGCGAATAACCTTCCAGGTACAGCTTGTCCTGCCCGGAGACGAAATTGGTGATCACGTGCTGACCGCCATGCTGATCCGCCAGGAACTCAAACACGTTCGCGCCGGCACCGCCGAACGCGGACTCCTGAC
>DATMRM010000045.1:0-3235 GCA_035566155.1 Steroidobacteraceae bacterium
ATCGAATACGATTTCTTCGATCCGCGCGATCTCAAGGCCTCGCTTGAGACGAAGGCGCTTTGTGGACTGTTTTTCGCGGGCCAGATCAATGGCACCACGGGCTATGAGGAAGCCGCGGCGCAGGGCATTCTGGCCGGCATCAATGCGGCGCTTTTCACCCAAGAGCGCCCGGCCTGGAGTCCGAAGCGCAGCGAAGCCTACATCGGCGTCCTGGTGGACGACCTGGTGACCCGTGGCACCTCGGAACCCTACCGCATGTTCACCAGTCGGGCCGAACACCGGCTGCTGTTGCGGGAGGACAATGCGGATGCGCGCCTGACACCGACCGGGCGCGAGCTCGGTCTGCTCGACGATGAGCGCTGGGACCTGTTTGAAGCCAAGCAGCGGGCAATCGCAAGCCAGTTGCGGCGGCTGCAGGGGCGGCGCTTCAAGGCGGGGCAAATCCCGCAGGAGTGGGCGCAGCGCGTGCTGAACGGGCCGCCTCCGGGTCGCGATCAGAGTGCGTTCGACCTGCTGCGCCGCCCGGAAGTCAGCCACCCAGCGCTCATCGAGCTGGACGCCTCGCTGGCCCTGGATCCACGGTTGGATGAGCGCCTGCCGTTGCAGGTGAGTCTGGATCTGGAAGTGCAGGCGAGCTATGCCGGCTACATCGAGCGGGCTGCCGATGAGATTGAGCGCGCGCGGCGCTATGAGGATCTGGCGCTTCCCTCGGATCTCGACTATTCGGCCCTCCATGCCTTGTCGAACGAAGTGCGACAGAAACTGGCTGCGATCCGTCCGGCGACGCTTGGTCAGGCCGCTCGGGTCCCCGGTGTCACGCCAGCGGCGGTGTCGATTCTGCTGGTCCACCTGCGCCGTCACGCTCAGCGCGTCGCCTAAAGGCCAACGGAGGACTGACGCTCCGGCCGGATCGCGTTAAGATCAGCCGGGTGCGCTCCTTAGGCTCTGGTACCAGGAAGGAGGAGTCATGGCGACTGCGTCTGCGTTGCTCAAGCACAAGGGCCGTGTGATCTACAGCGTGCCGCCGGATGCACCGGTGCTCGAGGCGATCAAGGAGATGGCCGAGCACAGTGTTGGCGCGTTGCTGGTCATGCAGAACGAGCGTCTGATGGGCGTCGTTTCCGAGCGCGACTACGCGCGCAAGGTCATTCTCAAAGGGCGCTCTTCCAATGAAACGCGGGTCTCACAGATCATGAGCACACCGGTGCTCACAGTGGGTCCGAATCAATCCGTGAACGACTGCATGCGCATCATGACCGAGAACCGGGTTCGCCACCTGCCGGTGGTGGACGGCGAGCGGGTCATCGGTGTGCTGTCCATTGGCGATCTGGTACGCGCCGTGGTGGAAGAGCAGCAACAGACCATCGAGCAGCTCGAGCACTACATTCGCAGCTAGCGCGTTCATTTGCGCCAGAAAGTTGGCGTGAACAGCACTGCGAACGTGATGATCTCGATGCGGCCCAGGAACATCGCGGCGGTGCACACCCACATCTGAAACCCGGTGAGTGCGCCGTAGGTATTGCCGGGACCCACGAGGTTGAGGCCCGGTCCCACATTGTTGATGCACGCCACGATCCCGGAGATCGACGAGATAAAGTCCAGGCCGGAGATCAGCAGCAGGAAAGTCAGTGCCGCGATCGTCATGAAATAAAGAAACAAAAACGCCAGTACTGAGTACACCACGCCATTCGGTACCACCTGACCGGAGATCTTCAGTGGCGCCACCGCCTGCGGGTGTACCAGCGTGAACATCTCGCGCAGTGACTGCTTCACCAGAATCAGCGAGCGGAACATTTTGATGCCGCCGCCGGTGGAGCCGGTATTGGCGCACAGGCAGCTCAGGAACAGCATCCACATCGGCGCGAATACCGGCCAGCTGCCGTAGTCGGCGGTGACGAAGCCGCCGGTGGTTGCCAGCGAGATCACGTTGAACGACGCATAGCGCAGCGAATCGAGGAACGTACCATAGACGCCATTGAAGTTGATGAAGATCGCGATGCCGACGCAACTGGCAATGATGACCATCAGCATGTACTGCGCCTCCGGATCGCGCTTGTACACTGCGAAATTGCCCTTGCGCAGCGCGACGAAGTGCGTGGCGAAGTTCACCGCGGCGATGATCATGAAGATCATCAGCACCAGCTCGATCATCGGCGAGTGGAAGTAGCCAATGTTGGCATCGTGTGTAGAGAAACCGCCCAGCGACATGGTGGAGAAGGCGTGGCACAGCGCATCGAACACCGGCATGCCGGCGGCCCACAGCGCCAGCATGCAGGCTGCGGTCATGCCGACGTAGACGTAGCCGAGGGTGCGCGCCGTTTCGGTAATCCTGGGCGCCAGTTTGGCGTCCTTGACGGTACCGGGCGCGCCGGCTCGGTAGAGCTGCATACCGCCGACACCTAGCAGCGGCAGGATCGCGATCGCCAGCACGATGATGCCCATGCCGCCGAACCAGCTCAGCGCGTGCCGCCACAGGTTGATGCAATGGGGTAGCTGATCGAGTCCGGTCAACACCGTGGCGCCGGTGGTCGACAGACCCGACATGGTCTCGAAGTACGCCTTGGTGAAGGACAGTCCCGGCAAGTCGATGATCAGCGGGATGGTCGCAACCGCTGCGATCGTCAGCCAGCTTATGCTGACTAGCAGGTAGGCGTCGCGCGACTTGAGGTCGTACCGGAAACGATGAGTGGCCACGCGTAGCAGCAATCCCGCAGCGAGCGTGATCACCGCACCGATCAGGAAACCGCGCAGCGGCGCCAATTCACCATACACCAGCGCAATCATGATCGGCAGCAGAAACAGGGCGGCGAACCAGGCGAGCAGTCCGCCAAAGATATTGAGAACGCCCAGCAGCGAGCGCATCGCGATCCTAGGCCTCGGTCTGGAACAATCGCTCGACCGCGTCCACGTGACGTCGATCGGACAGGAACACGATCACGTGATCTTCGGTTTCGATCGTGGTGTCATGGTGCGCCATGATCACGCTGTCACCGCGCACGACCGCGACGATGCTGGCGCCGGAAGGCAGCTTGATCTGCTCTAGGCGGCGACCGACGACCTGCGATCGTTCCTGAGTGCCGTGCACGACAGCCTCGATCGCTTCAGCCAATCCACGGCGCAACGAATGCACGCGCACCACGTCGCCGCGTCGCACATGCGCCAGCAACGAACCGATGGTGATGGTCTGCGGCGAGATCACGATGTCGATACTGTGATTTTCCATCAGCTCGCCGTA
>DATMRM010000046.1:0-3079 GCA_035566155.1 Steroidobacteraceae bacterium
TTCCTGAGCGATGAGTTTTCGCTGGTGGACGCCAGCATCGCTCCGATCCTGTGGCGCATGCGTCACTATGACATCGAGATGCCACCGCAGGCGCAGGCGCTGATCAAATACGCCAGCACGGTCTTTGCGCGACCATCGTTCCGTAACAGTCTGTCGGACGCCGAGCTGCAAATGGGGGCCAACTAATGCTCGGGAAGGGCGGCGGTGGCGTATCGCGCCGGCCCTATTTACTGCGGGCGATGCACGAGTGGATCACGGATAGCGGCCACACCCCACACGTGATCGTCGATGCGACGCGCGCAGGGGTCGAAGTCCCCGGTGCGTACATCAAGGACGGCAAAATCGTCCTGAATCTGTCTACCAGCGCCACGCAGAGACTGCAGCTCAAGAACGACTGGATAGAATTCGATGCCCGCTTTGCCGGCGTCGTGCATCACGTACGCGTTCCGATGCACGCGGTGCTGGGGGTTTATGCGCGTGAGACCGGCGAAGGGATGGTGTTTTCGGAGACCGAGAAGGAGCCCACTCCGCCGGAGCCACCGAATCAGCCGGATAAAGCCCCGCTGACCCCCACCGAAGGGCGGCGCGCGAAGCTGACCGTCGTCAAGTAAACGCGTTCTCGATCCACTGGATCGGTCCGTCCTGGCTGCTCAGCAGCAAGGCATCGAACCGGACCGTCAGCGTCTTCAAGGAAGGGCGGCAAATCAGAAGATAGCGCGCAGCGCGCAGGATGCGAAGTTGTTTGTCGCGCGTGATGCTGGCATCGGCGCCGCCGAACTCATGGCTGGAACGCAGTCGAACTTCGGCAATCACCAGGAGGTGATCGCGACGCGCTACGATGTCAAGCTCGCCGGTGCGAGCGCGGAAGTTGCGCACGAGAATGACGAAGCCATGCTGTTGAAGGTGCTGTGCGGCACGTTCCTCGGCCAGCTGCCCCAGTTGTTTGCGCGCGCTCCTCACACGAGCAGGGTGCGACTGCGCACGGCCATTTCACAAGGCGGTAACGCTACGCGTTGGTGCGAATACTCGCACCCGGCAAAGCAACTTCGTGGCGACCCGACGCGCGACCGCGCTGACGCTCCGAAGCGAACCTAGTCGATGTTGGCCCCGTTGACGATGCTGCTCGTGAGGCGCCTGGGATCGCCGTCGCGGATCTGCACCCAGATCAGATCACGCAGGACACGCCCATTGGGGTCCAAACGCAGTTGTCCGCTCAGCCCGGCCACTTGCACCTCCGCAGGATTGCGGCGCGCGCCGGACATGGCAATTGCGAGCTGACAGGCGTCATAGCCAAAGGCGAACAGTCGGCTGTGCCAGGCGGCCTTGCCGTCCCAGGTCTGACTGATCTGCGTGCGGATCGCCTCGATGCTGCCATCATCGCTCACCATCCACGGCATGTCCGGATAGATGAGCCCGTCGATATCGCGGTTGGCGTCGATCGAATCCGGTTCGTACGCGGTGGACAGCGCATAGGTGGCAATGTCGCCGGCGTAAAAGAACTTCAGCTGCGGCAGCATCAGTCGAGCGTTGGTGGCGCGTTCCGTGACCATGAAAATGAACTCGATGTCCGCCCGGTGCCGGGGTTCGAAGTTCAGCTTTGTTCCGAGTACGGTCTGCAGGCGCTGGAGTCGCGCTTCGCTGTCCGAGACGCGCAGGACGCTCTGTATCTGATAGCCGTAGTCCTTCTCGCTCGAATCGTATTCGACCTGCGCCATCAGGCTGCCGCCGCCCGCCGCCAGCTCGCGCGCGAACGCCTCAATCACGCGATTGCCCCAATCACCGCGGGGTACCAGCGCGATGCCGCGGTGATGACCGTCAGCAATCAGACGCCGCGCTACCAGCCGGGCTTCGTTCTCGGGCGAGAGCGCGAATTGATACATGCCGCCTGGGGCCTGACGGTCGGCGGGCAGGTAGTTGAGCGCCAGCACCGGGACTGACTGCGAGCCGAGCGCGGCGACCGCCGCGACATCCTCGCGCGTCAACGGTCCGACAATGAAATTGCTGCCAGCGCTGTGAGCTTCAGCGATCGCTTCCGCCGGTGGCAACGCACCGGTGTCGTACAGGCGCAGATCCGGTCGTGTCGCCTGCGGCAATTGATCGTAGGCGCTCTGGAAGCCATCGCGCACGATGGCTGCCTGGCTGGCCGCGGCACCGGTCAGCGGCAGCAGCAGCGCGATGCGACCGCCGGGGGCGGCGCTGACCAGTGGTGCCGGAATGGCCTGCGGCAGGATTTCGAGCGCCGGATGATTCGGGTATTTGGCGCGCCAGGCCGCCGATTCCGCCGCTGCGTTCAGCGACACGCCGCGAGTGTCGGTCGCGATTGCGCCCAGTTCCAGCCATCCGCGCACGATCGGATCGGAGCTGCTGGCGGGGTCGAGTTTCACGCCGCGATCCCGCGCCGCCCGCAGTCCCGCCAATAGCTGGCTGCGCCACTGCGTGGTTTCGCTGGCATTGACGCTGTAGCGCTCCGCGGCCATCTCGGCGCGCACGCCATCAATCGGCCGGTCGGTCGCCAGCGCGATGCGCATCTTCAACGGGTAGTAGCGCGAGCCGGAATTGGCGGCAGTCGCTTCGGCAATGGCGTTGATCTTCTGCCACGCCTCGGCGGCGCGGTTGGATAGCAGCGCGCTTTCGGCGTCGATCAGCGAACGCTCCAGGCTCTGAGCAGGACTCAAGGTCCCACCCAGTGCGTTCAGCACACGCATCGCCTCGGCGGGGCGGTTGGCTGCAAGCCACTCACGGGCAGCGCTCAGGCGCAGATCCGTCTGCTCCGAGGCGGAACGATTTTCAGCGATTCGCTCATAGGTGTTGGCGGCTTGCTCGTGATCGCCCTTGCGCGCGGCCGTCTCGGCCGACTGCTCGGTCCCGGCACGCTCGGAGACTTTAGGTCCGACCAGCGCGCATGAGGCGAGCAATAGAGCCAAGCCGAGCGCCGATGCGCGTTGGATGGCAGCGTAGAGTTTCGGTTGATTCATCGACAACACGCTCCGCAAGCAGGAGACTGCGCTCGGCACTTCAGGGAGAATTATATCGTGGCTGGCCGTCTCGACGTGGTCGCAACACCCATCGGCAATCTGGC
>DATMRM010000047.1:0-4772 GCA_035566155.1 Steroidobacteraceae bacterium
CCGACAAGGCCGACATCTTCGTCACTGCGACCGGCAACTATCATGTGATCACGCGGGCGCACATGGAACACATGAAGAACCAGGCGATCGTGTGCAACATCGGCCACTTCGACAATGAGATCGACGTGGCGTCGCTCAAGTCCTTGAAGTGGGAAAACATCAAGCCTCAGGTCGATCACATCATCTTCCCGGACGGCAAGCGCATCATCCTGCTGGCGGAAGGCCGGCTGGTGAATCTGGGCTGTGGAACCGGGCACCCGAGCTATGTGATGTCCTCCTCATTCGCCAACCAGACGATGGCGCAGATCGAACTGTGGAGCAATCATTCCAAGTACAAGATCGGCGTGCACATCCTACCGAAGCTGTTGGACGAAAAAGTCGCCAAGCTGCAGCTGGCGAAGCTCAATGCGCAGCTGACGCAGCTGAGCGATCAACAGGCCCAGTACATCGGTGTCAGTCGCCAGGGTCCCTACAAGAGCGATCACTACCGTTACTGACTAAGTTCAAACGCTGTAGGAATTCGCTGATTCTGTCGGCGAATTCCGACAGTAGGCGCTTCACAAATTCGGCGCGCATCCTCCGTGCGCGCCGAACTTTTTTCGGCCGGGGAACATCCAACTGCCAGTGTTTTTAACATCTGACGCAAGTCGGAGTGCGATTTGAGCGCTGTGTCACTCGATCGTTCCGTGGAGATTTTCTGCGCATGATCCACATCACTCGAACACTTCGACGGCGCGCGTAAGATCCGCCCAATGACGCCCGACGTTCGCATCCTGCACATCTCAGATCCGCATTTGTTCACTGACCCGAAAGGCAGTCTGCGCGGCGTTGAGACCTTGACCTCGCTGCGGCAGGTGCTCGCGCATGCGATGCGCCGCCACAGGGCGCTGGATGCGGTGCTATGCACCGGCGACATCGTCAACGATGATGCCGGCGCCTACCTGCACTTCACACGTGAGCTCGGCGCTCTCGGCCAGCCGGTGTACTGCGTTCCCGGCAATCACGACAACCCGGGTGTGATGCGTCGCGCACTTTCGTACGCACCGTTTCAGGTCGGAGGTTATGTTGACTTGGGCACCGCCTGGCGCATCGTGCTGCTGGATAGCTGCATCCCGGGCAAGGCCGCCGGCCGCATCAGTGGCTCGGAATTGCGGGCGCTGGAAACCGCCCTCGCGGGCACAGACCGCTATACGATGGTGTGCATGCATCACCATCCGGTAGGCATGGCGAGCCACTGGCTCGATGCGGTCGGCATCGAGAATGCCGATGAGCTCTTCAAGATCCTCGACGCCCATTCACGCGTGCGGGTGGTGAGCTGGGGACACGTGCATCAATGTTTCGATGGCCGCCGTCAGGGTGTACGGCTGCTGGCCACTCCATCCACCGGTGGTCAGTTCCTGCCGTTGTCGGATGAGTTCGCCATCGACCAGCGTCCGCCGGCCTATCGTCGCCTGACGCTGCAGAGCGATGGCACCATCGAGACGGAAGTTGTCTGGGTCGATGAGGCCGCCAGCGCGCTGGTGAGCGCCTCAGCCTGACATTGTCTACGGCTCGATCAGCGGCGCCAGCAATTCCAGGCGCTCGTTCGGCTCGTTCATCTCGAGCAGTTTTTGCTGCAGGTTGACTGGCAGCGGTAGTAGTTCCGCCAGTCTGTAGCTCACCCAGGTTGCGTCCTCGTAGCGCGGCTCAATGAACTGACTCAAGTTCGACAGTCGCGACAGCGCGTCGCGCAGCACGGTCACCAGAGATTGGTATTTCGGATCAATAGGGACACCATTCGGATCGGGATTCCATTCGACGCTGGCGAGGTTCAACCCGTCGCCTTGCTGGCTGCGCCGCTCGATCCGAAAGCGCGTCTCACCGCGGCACAGCAGACCCAGCAGGCCATCCTCCAGGGTCTGGAAGTCGATGATTCGCGCGGTGGTGCCTACCGCCGCGGTCTGCGCCACGCGGCCGGTCTCGGTGCCTTCTTTGATGAGAACGACCCCAAAGGTCTCGTTCTGCCGCATGCAGCGGCTGACCATATCGACATAGCGTGCTTCGAAGATTCGAAGTGGCAACAGTCCGCCCGGAACTAACACCGTTCCAAGCGGAAACAGGGCGATCTCAGCGCCCACGATCACCGTCCACGCGACGCTTCAAAGACTGCAGCAATCGCGTGTGCAATCCGCCGAAGCCGCCGTTGCTCATGATCAGCGCGTGGTCCCCGCGTCTCAGGGTGCGCGTCAGCGAATCGAGCAGACCGTCCATGTCATCGCTCACATGCGCCCGCGCTCCGAGCGTGGCCACTGACTCGCGCACGTCCCAGCCCACATTGGCCGGTGCGTACAACCATACCTCGTCGGCTGCGGCCAACGACGCCCCTAGCGTCTGCCGATGCACACCGAGTTCCATTGTATTGGAGCGCGGCTCGAGCACCGCGACGATGCGTTCGCGGCCGACCCGCCGTCGCAAGCCGTCGATCGTCGTGGCGATCGCCGTCGGGTGATGTGCGAAGTCATCGTAGATCTTCACGCCGTCGGACTCGCCGCGCAGCTGCATGCGTCGCGCCACCCCCGCGAAGCGCTTGAGGGCATCGATGCTGCGCTCCACCGGCACGCCAGCGTGACGCGCGGCGGCGATCGCCGCGAGCGCGTTGTCAACGTTGTGTGCTCCCAGTAGCTGCCATTGCAACTCGCCGAGTGAGTGCCCGAGCCCGAGCACCTCGAAGTGCGAGAAATCCGCATCGGCCGGTACCCCTGCACTCCACTGCACCCCTTCGCCACCCGACTGCGAGAATTTCTCCACCGCAGTCCAGCAGCCCTGTGCCAGCACCCGCGCAAGCGCCGGATCAGCGCCGTTGCAGACGATGCGGCCAATGCGCGGCACGGTACGCACCAGCTGGTGAAACTGGCGCTCGATCGCAGCCAGGTCCGGATAGATGTCCGCGTGGTCGTATTCGAGGTTGTTCAAGACCGCGGTGCGCGGCCGGTAGTGAACGAACTTGGCGCGCTTGTCGAAGAACGCGGTGTCGTATTCATCCGCCTCGATCACGAAGAACGGTGCTTCTCCCAATCGCGCGCTTTCGCCGAAATTGCCAGGTATGCCGCCGATCAGAAATCCTGGTGAAAGTCCGGCATCCTGCAGAATCCACGCCAGCATGCTCGAGGTAGTGGTCTTGCCGTGTGTGCCGGCCACCGCCAGCACCCAACGCTCGCGCAACACCGCGCTCGCGAGCCATTCCGGCCCCGAGGTATAGCTTACGCCGCGGTCGAGCATCGCCTCGATCACCGGCATACCACGGGTCATGACATTGCCCACCACCACCACATCCGGGTTCAGACCGAGCTGTCCGGCCTCGTAGCCCTCCATCAGTTCGATACCCAGTGCCTGCAGCTGCGTGCTCATTGGCGGGTAGACGTTGCGATCCGAGCCGGTGACACGATGACCGGCGGCCCGCGCAATCGCGGCAATCCCACCCATGAAAGTGCCGCAGATTCCGAGGATGTGTACGTGCATGCTGGCGGCAGGCTCCTGGTTCAATTGGCAGTAAGATCCGCGCTATGGCGATTATCGGCGACCCGAACACTCTGGTGCAGTTCTCTCACGAGCTGTCCCAACAGCCGGCGATTGGATTGGACACCGAGTTTATGCGTGAACGGACTTACTTCGCGCGACTTTGCCTGCTGCAGCTCAGCTTTGGCGCTCGCTGCGTCTGCGTCGATACGCTGGCGCTGCCGGATCTGGCCAGTCTGCGCGCGACGATGGGCGACCGGAACATCATCAAAGTACTGCACGCCGCACGCCAGGATCTGGAGGTACTCGCACCCGCAACCGGACAGGTCGTCGGCTTGTTTGATACGCAGGTCGCCGCGGCGCTGATCGGTCTGCCTGCCCAGGTCGGATACGGCGATCTGGTCCATCAGCTGCTGGGGCAAACCCTGCACAAGGCGCAGACCCGCACCGACTGGTCGCACCGGCCACTGACCCAGGCCCAGATCGACTACGCGCTGGACGACGTTCGGCACCTGCTGCCGCTACGCGAGCGCCTGACGCAACGGCTGCGCACGCTTGGACGGTGGGCCTGGTTCGAAGAGGAGATGGCGCAACTCGACGGCGCCGGTCCTTTTGTCACCGATCCGGAAGAGGCCTGGCACCGGATCAAGGGGGTCGGCGAGCTCGACGCGGCGCGCCAGACCCTGGCACGCGCCCTGGCCGCCTGGCGCGAACGACGTGCCATCAGCGCCGACCGGCCGCGCAGCTGGATCCTGCCCGATCAAGTATTGCGCGACCTGGTGATCCAAGCGCCACGCACCATGCAGCAGCTCGGCCGCATCGAAGAGCTGCCGGAAGGCGTACGCACCCACAGCGGCCCGGAGCTGCTGGCGGTCATCGCCGACTTGCAACTGCCGGCGCAGCTGCCACCGCTGCCGCGTCGGACGCGCCGTGAGCCCGCCGAAAACGACCGGGTCCGAAAGCTGGCGCAGGTCACTCAACAGGCGGGACGGGAACTGGGCATCGCGCCGGAGATTCTGGCGACCCGGCGTGAGTTGGAACGGCTGGTGGCTGGCGCTCGTGATGGTGCGCCGATGTCAGGTTGGCGCCAGGCGGTGATCGGCAACCGCCTGCTCCAGGCCCTGTAGGCCTCAGGAAACCGCTAGCTGCCAGCGCCGCGCAGCGCTGCGGCCGACGGCACGGCATCGAGCAAGGCAAACAACGCCGCGGTGACCCGCTCCACGTCTTGTTGAGCATTGATGGTACGCAACAGTCCCTGGTCGCCGTAGAACTTGATC
>DATMRM010000048.1:0-5658 GCA_035566155.1 Steroidobacteraceae bacterium
GGTCGAATTTCAGGGCTGCGTTGGTCTCGTAGAAATGGTAGTGCGAACCCACCTGGATCGGACGATCACCGGTGTTCGACACGGTCAGCCGTCGCGTCTCGCGCTGGTCGTTCAGCGTGAGCTCTCCGTCGCCAACAATCACTTCACCGGGGATCATGCTCACCTCATGGGATTGGATGATGCACCGTCACCAGCTTGGTGCCATCCGGGAACGTCGCCTCGACCTGTACCTCGGCAATCATCTCCGGTACACCTTCCATCACGTCACTGCGCCCGAGCAACGTGGTGCCATACCCCATCAGCTCGGCGACGGATCGTCCATCGCGCGCGCCTTCAAGGATCGCAGCGGAAATGAACGCCACCGCTTCCGGATAGTTGAGTCGCAGGCCGCGCGCTTTGCGACGTTCCGCCAGCAGAGCCGCGGTGAACAGCAGCAGCTTGTCCTTCTCACGAGGCGAAAGTTCCATGACGTGCTCTCTTCAGGTCTTCCAGATGCGCGGCGCGACCGCTGCGCGTCCCAGCAGTGTCATGCGCAGCCCGCTCCACAGATCGACGAAGGCCTGTTTCAATCGATCTGCTCGCGCCGCATAGGCTCGACAGCATAGCGTTTTGTCTATCAGGGTACAGGCCAGCAGCAGGTCCGCATCCTGGTTCCACGAGCGCGCGATATCGCGGGCCTGTTCGAGGTGCGCCGCGCAGGCAGGAAACGCCAACAGCGTTCCAGCGCTCACTCGCCCCGCCAACCCCCAACGTGCCCGCGTCGCGGTGGCGTCGATCGTCACGCGCTCGAGCACGAGCGCAGCGTCGTCATGCCACAACTCGAGGCATTGTCGGATACGACCTTTTCCGAGATCGAGCTGGCTGGCGGGCAGGCCGAAGCATGCGATCTCCCAGCCGAAAAAGTGGCAGTCGCCCTGGAGCCGTACCACGGTCGCCAGCGTCGCATCCGCGTTGGGGTAGCAGATATTCTCCTGCGGTAGCCACTCCAGTGTGCCGCCTTCGACGCGTAACACTTGGGTAAGCCTCGCCTGGCACGCGCCATAGCGCCGATAGAACTTGCCAGCCGCGGGGGTGGTCAGCAGTGCCAGCGCCCCGGGGCCGACCTCCACCTGCAACGACAGCTCGTCGCCGCTGACCACTCCGCCCGGTGGATGAATCACATAGACGTGACACACCGGACCATCGGGATAGAACGCTCGCTGCACCATCAGGGGTCCGCGGTGCAGGCGGTGCGCCAGCCGGGTGCGCGACTCGTCCGCCGCGAACCGCAGCTCGAGCAGGCCCTGCCAGCCGGTCGCGGCCTCTTCCTTCAGCGCAGTCATACGGTCAGGTGGGTGCGTACCAGCTCATCGGTCAGAGTCTCTATCTTGCCAGAGACCACGAGCCGACCCTTATCGAGGATCCGAAGATCGCTGGCCACCCGGCGCGCGAATGGCAGCTTCTGCTCCACCAACAGCACGGTGAGGTGCGCCTCACGGTTGAGACGCTGAATCACATTGCCAATCTCATGCACGATATTTGGCTGGATGCCTTCGGTCGGCTCGTCCAGGATCAGCAGCTTAGGATCGAGTACCAGCGCCCGCGCAATCGCCAGCTGCTGTTGCTGACCTCCGGACAGGTCCCCGCCCCGCCGGCGCAGCATCTGCTTCAAAACCGGGAACATCGTGAAGAGCTGCTCGGGAATCTCGCGCAACCGGGTGCGGCGCGCTGCCAGCCCGGTTTGTAGGTTCTCCTCGACGGTCAGCTGCGAGAATATCTCCCGACCCTGCGGCACATAGCCGATGCCCATCGGCGCCCGTGCCTCCGCCGGCAGCGCGCGCAGATCCTGTCCCGCGTACAGAATCTGACCCGAGGAGGCAGGCAGCAATCCCATGATGCACCGGAGCAGCGTGGTCTTGCCCATGCCGTTACGGCCCATCAGGCAGGTGCAGGAACCCGTGGGCACATCAAGCGTCACATCCCACAGCGTATGACTGCCGCCGTAAAACTGATTGAGGCCTGTGATCTCCAGCATCTTCTATACCCCGAGGTAGACCTCGACCACCTTGGGATTGTTCTGCACCTCGTCGATGCTGCCTTCGGCCAGCACGCCGCCCTCGTGTAACACAGTCACCTTGCGTGCGATCGAGCGCACGAACTCCATGTCGTGTTCGACCACAATGACGGAGTGCTTGCCCGCCAGCGAGGTCAACAGCTCGGCGGTACGCTCGGTCTCCTGTGGCGTCATTCCCGCCACCGGCTCATCGACCAGCAGCAGACGTGGCTCCTGCATCAGCAGCATGCCGATCTCCAGCCACTGCTTCTGCCCGTGCGACAGCGCTCCGGCCAGTTCGTGGCGCCGCTCGGTCAGCTGGATGGTTTCCAGGACCCGTTCAATCTGCTCCCGCTCTGATACCGAGATGCGTGCATACAGCCACTTCCATACCGACTTGTCGCCCGCCATCGCCAGTTCGAGATTCTCGAATACGGTGTGATGTTCGAACACGGTCGGCTTCTGAAACTTTCGCCCGATGCCGGCCTGAGCGATTTCCGGCTCGGTGAGCGAGAGCAGGTCGATCGTCTGACCAAACCACGCCGATCCGGTATCGGGGCGGGTCTTACCGGTGATCACATCCATCATCGTAGTCTTGCCCGCACCATTCGGCCCTATGATGCAACGAAGCTCGCCGACCTCGATGTACAACGTCAGCGCGTTGAGGGCGCGGAATCCGTCAAAGCTCACAGTGATGTCGTCCAGGTACAGGATGATGCCGTGTGAGGCATCCGGTCCGGCTTCGATGCGGTTGGCCTCGAGCAGCTCACCGACACGCGCAGGCATGGCGCTGCGCGAACGACCCGAGAAATGGTTCAGGACCTGCCGGATCATGGACCGGCCACCGCGGGGCGCCGCACCGACCAACGCTGGCGCAGGCCCGCGATCGCTCCGACCACGCCGCGCGGCAGGAACAGGGGTACCAGTACGAACAGCGCGCCCAGGGCATAGAGCCAGAAGCTCGGCAGTGCGGCCGTAAAGTACGTCTTGGCGTAGTTCACCAGCACCGCCCCCACCACCGCACCGTAGAGTGTACCGCGCCCTCCGATCGCGACCCAGATCACGATCTCGATCGACTGCGCCGGCGAGAACTCGCCCGGATTGATGATGCCGATCTGCGGCACGTAAAGCGCGCCGGCAATACCTGCAAGCACCGCCGAGAAGACGAACAACCACAGCTTGTACGATTCCACGCGATAGCCGATGAAACGCGCACGGCTTTCGGCGTCGCGCACCGCCGCGATCACACGTCCGGCACGTGAGGCGACGATGTAGCGGCACATCAGGTAGCTGCCGCCCAGTGCCAGCACCGTGCACAGGAACAGCGCCATGCGAGTACCCGGTGATTGCAGGTTGAAGCCCAGCAGTTGCTTGAAATCGGTGAAGCCGTTGTTGCCTCCGAACCCCATGTCATTGCGGAAGAACGCCAGCATCAGCGCATAGGTAAGCGCCTGAGTGATGATCGACAGATATACGCCCGACACGCGCGAGCGGAACGCCAGGTAGCCGAATACCAACGCCAATAACCCGGGCACCAGTACGATCATCAGCGCGGCGTACCAGAACATGTCGAAGCCATGCCAGAACCAGGGAAGCTCCTTCCAGTTCAGGAACACCATGAAGTCGGGCAGGATCGGATCGCCATATACGCCGCGCGTTCCGATCTGTCGCATCAGATACATGCCGATTGCATAACCGCCGAGCGCGAAGAACGCGCCATGCCCGAGACTGAGAATCCCGCAATAGCCCCAGACCAGATCCACCGCGATCGCGAGCATTGCATAGCACATGTATTTGCCGATCAGCGTCACGCTGTAACCGGACAGGTGCAGCGCCGAAGAGGCCGGCACCAGCAGATTGAGGACCGGCGCCAGTACGGCGACGATCAGCAGCAGGCCGAGAAGGATTCGGCCGCCCTGATCGTTCTGGAGCGCCGCCAGGAGGCGATTGTGGGTCCGCACGCTACACGCTAGCTCTCGGCCGCGCGGCCCTTCTGAGGGAACAGTCCGCGGGGCCGACGCTGGATGAACAGAATCAGGAACACCAGCACGAAGATCTTGGCCAGCACCGCACCCGAAAAGGGTTCGAGCAACTTGTTGACGATCCCGAGCGCATTGCCACCAAGTTCGGTGCCCCACAGATTGCCCACACCCCCGAATACCACCACCATGAATGAGTCAACGATGTAGCTCTGCCCGAGGTTGGGACCAACGTTGGTGAGCTGGCTGAGTGCAACGCCGGCCACACCGGCGATACCTGAACCCAGACCGAATGTGAGCGCATCGACCCATTCGGTGCGGATGCCCATCGCCTTGGCCATCGCCCTGTTCTGCGACACGGCCCGCACCTCGAGTCCCAGGCGTGTTCGCTTCAATACCGCGAGCAGCAGCAGGAACAATGCGAACGTGAACAGAATGATGTAGAGGCGGTTATAGGTGAGCGAGAGCGCCTCATTGACCTGCAGCTGACCCGACAGCCAGTCGGGCGTCTGTACCGGGCGATTGTTGGCTGAGAATAGATCCCGCACTAGTTGTTGCAGGATTAGACTTAGACCGAACGTAGCCAGCAACGTCTCCAGCGGCCGCCCGTACAGATAACGCACCACGCTGCGTTCGATCGCAACACCGGCTAATCCGGAAACCAGGAATGCGGCGGGAATCGCCACCAGGATCGACGCCCCGATGTGCTGCGGCATCAACAGCTGCACCCCGTACGTCGTATAGGCGCCCAGCATGATCAGCTCACCGTGTGCCATGTTGATGACGCCCATCACGCCGAACGTGATGGCCAGCCCAATGGCGGCCAGCACCAGCACCGACCCCTGGCTCAGACCAAACATCAGCACCTGTACCGCATTGAATAGTGCCCGCCAGCGATTGATCGAGCGGATCGATGCCTGGGCGGCGGCGCGCACGCGCGGATCCGACTCACTGTAGTTGCCGTCGGCAGCGGGGCTCGCCATGGCGTTCAGCCGGTTGTAGACGTCGTTGCTGAGGCTGCCCGCGAGCACCTCGACGGCGGCGAGCCGCACGCTCGTGTCGCCGCTGTCCAGTTCCGACAATGCCAGGGCATATCGGATTTCACGCTTCACGCGACCATCGCTCTCCCGCGCCAGATGCTGTCGCAACAGCCCGATGGTCTCCTCATCCACCGAGCGTAGCATCTCGCGCACGGCTTGCAGCCGCACGCCGGGATTGGGGCTGGTGAGATCGAACTGCGCCAGGGCCACACGCAGCGCCTTGCGCAGAGCGTTGTTGACGGTAATGCGGCTCAGATCATCCTGCGAGGCGCTGCCAGCGGATCCGCCTTTCAGCGGATCCGTCAGCCTGATCTGCTCGCCATCGGCTTGCGTGATGAATACGCGGTTGTCACTGGTTCGATTGTAGAGATTGCCCTCGAGCAGGGCCGTGAGAACCGGGCGCACGCGCGCGTCGTGCATGCCGGTCAACTGCTGGATGAGATGCTCCTTCTCGCTGAAGCTGGCGGTGGGGAGCTGCTTGAGCAGCTGCGCGAGTTCCTGCGTGGCATCCTGAGCGGACGCGATCGTGGCCAGTCCGCAGAACAGACTCAACAGACACACTCGCAGCAATCGCCTCATACCACTCCTCTCGACGCGACACGAGACA
>DATMRM010000049.1:0-24623 GCA_035566155.1 Steroidobacteraceae bacterium
CCGAGTAGAAGTCGGCCGACAGGAAGCTCTTGCTGAAATCGACCGGGTTTTCGACCATGTGCTGACGGTTGTACTGATTGAGCTCGGCTGGGGCAAGAAACGCACTCAACTCATCGATCTGCGCCTGCGTCCACGGCTGCATCTTGATGAGGATCGTCGGCAGAAACGGCTCGGCGTCCGATATGTAGACCACCACATGGCGCTGAAAGTCGTCCGACCTGCCCAGTTGCTTCCACGCCAAGGCCGCAGTCGTGATCAGATGCGGGTAGCTGTGGTGGTTGATGTGGAGGATGCCGTTAGCGGTCAGATGCGAGAAGTATTCTTCATAGGCTTCCGCCGTCTGCAGATACTCGGGCGATAGCGCTCCGGTGCCCTGCGCGACGCTGGAGTTGGTGTAGTTGCTGTAGATTTGAATGATGTCGTAGGTGCGGTTGCTGTGGCGCAAAAAACTGCGGCCCTCACCAGGCTGCGCCTGTACCGCCGGATTCAAAAAGATGTCACCGATATAGTGTGAGTAGCGTCCCTTTGCCAACTCAACGACCGTCGGCACCAACTCGATCGAATCGACGTGGGTCGCGCCGTAGACCAGTGCCGCCTTGGTTTCCTGTCCACCGGCGCTGCCGATGACCAGAACACTGTGGTCGGTGTCACGCTTCAGGTAGTGCGAGGCTAGTACGCCGATCTGCCAGAAGTGCGCCTTGATGTGCGATTTGTCGTGATCCAGGGAGACTCGAAATGCTTTTAGATCGCCGTCGAATGGATAGAAGTAGCTCGACTGATTCCCGCCGTCGTACTGGATGATCTTGCGGTCACCGAACGGCCACCAGGGTTGCGCCTTCTCCGGTGTCCACTTCTGATCGATCACGTCGATCTTGGCGATGGGGTCCCAGCGCTCAAATTCACCCAAGCCCGCCCGCAGATCCGCCAGCACGCCGCGCTTGTCCATCTTCTCTTCAAAGTCGATGTACTTCGGCGCGCGTATGAACGGTATCGACAGGATCACGAGGGCCGCGACCACCGCGATGCCGGTCAGTGCGCGGTTGGCCGAGAACAAGGCTGCGGCCAGCAAAGCCAGCGCGGCCGCGCACACGATCAGCCCGCCCGGTCCGATCTTCGCGACCAGCGGAATGACCAGCAGTGTGCCGATGCCGGCGCCGATCAGATCCCAGAAATACAGCCGTTGAATGCTGGCAGCGTACTTCGAGAATACAGCGATCAGTACGTAGCCAGCCAGGAAGAACGGCACCAGCAGTGCCAGGTACAGCATCAGATAGCTGCCGACGATCTCGAACGGATGATGGCCGAGGTGGGTATAGTCCAGCGGCAGTGCATTGATGAGCGGGATCAGGATGAGCATCATCGCGGCGTAGCTGATGCTGCGCGACGTGAGGATATGGCGTATGTCCTGATCGACCGGTATCGGCCGCAGCGTGGCGTAGATGCCGGCCAGACCGAAAGAGAATACCGCCAGGGTCACGACAAAATACGAGATGTTTGGCGCCAGCGTGACATCGAATGTCCGAGTCAGCATGATTTCCAGCACTAGCGTGGACAGGGCAATCAACAGAACGCCAAACGATATTCGTCGCATCTTTAATCCTCTAGGCAGCTGGCGCCCGGCCCCTACGAGTCCGAGCGCAATCAAAAGCTTACTTCATGAAGAATACATTAAGTCGTGCCCGGAACCCGGATACCCGGTTCACGAAACCAAGCTTGACATCGAATGCGGAATTAGCGCTGCGGGCGAGCGGCGCGCTAGCGAGTCGGGCAGCCGCGGGTGTCCGCAGTCAGCAGTGCAGCGCTCGAATTCTCAGCTATGGTCGTGTTGGACAGTTCGATGCGCGCTAGGTTGAACGGCTTCATTACCAGTAGGTAGTCATAGCTGCAGGCGATGCGAGGCCAGTCGACAACCGCAGGCACTCCGGACTGGGGCGTGTAGGAGTACCAGGTGTTGTGCGGCGCGTACGGGTGGTTGCGATAGCGAAAATACTTCATCGGCTGCCCCTGATCGCCCGAGAACAGGTAAGGCTCAATACCCTTGCGGTCCGTGACGACGTACGAAGCGACGTGCAGATACTGCCAGCGAGTCAACTGGTGCGTGCCGGTGTAGATCGGCAGGACCTTCGAGCCCTGTGGCACCGAGGTCAGCAATGAGCGGTATTGACGAAGCCACGCGGCCTGCGGGGCGAGTTCCGCGCCCAGATAGTACAGGTTAGCTGCCAGCAGGAGCCCTGCTCCGGTGAGCACCGCGCGCGAGGTCAAAGGGCTGACCCCAGGTGCGCCCAGGGACAGGTACACACACCACAGTAAGCCGGCTAGGGCCACCAGCGGCAGTGCCCGCATGTCGATGTAGGTAGGGTCCCCATACGATGACGGCAGCAGCACGTACAGCAGACCGCATCCTGCAATCAGCGCCAGCGCCTCAATCGAGGCGCGGCGAGATAGTTTTCTGCGATCGACCCGCCGGAGCGTGATCGCCGCGCACAGTACGGCGAAGGCCACGGCGAACCCCAGATCGATCGCGGCGTCGAAGCGCTGGAACGGCCAGTCCAGCTGTCGGATTTTGCCGAAGATCCCGGGCCAGATGAAGCGCGCGGAGACGGTATCGTGGGTGGCCGGATAGATCTGAACGCTCAACACGTACCACGCCAACGTCACAACGATCGGCAGCAGCAGCCAGATTTCGCGGATCAGCGTGCTCTGGCGACGGTATAGGCGCACCAGTCCGGTAGTACCCACCACCACGGCGGCGAACACGACGAACGCCAGATGCATCAGGAAGCCCAATGCGATCATTACGGTATACAGCGCGTAGCGTGTCGGGGATCGATGTTCCCGCAGTTGCTGGGCCAGCCCGGTGACCAGTATCGTCAACGCGAGAGCGAAACTGAAGTTGACGAATCCAAGGAAGAAGAAGGTGTTGGTGGACAGATAGAGTGACACGAGGAACACAAAGGGTCGCGCTTCGACACGCACCCGTGTCGCATGAAGGTAGTGCAGCATTGCGAGCGGCAGCGACAGCAAGGCCAGTGCCGTCCAGACAAAGGTCGCGCCCTGTTGTCCGAGTAACTCGACCAGCGGTGTGAGCAGCCAGTCCGCCGCGATGTATGGATAGAGCATGCTCTGAAACTGGAACTGGCTGCCGAAGTGCTCGCCATGATGGAACCACAGATCAGCCAGAATCACGGCGCGGGCCAGATGATTCGGATAGTCTTGGAACATCAGAGCGCCGCAGGCGCACAACGCCAGGACGTAGGCGCCAGCGATCACGACCCCCACAAGAAAGGCAGAGGTCGGGGAGGCCGGTCGCGAGAACCAGCGGATCGCTGGAGCTAGCGCCGCCCGGGCTTCGCCCAGGTAAAAATGCTGGTCGCGACGTAGTTCCATACTGCACTCACGAGAATGCCGGCGAGCGCGGCGGGGATCCACGCCGCGCGCCAGCGAAATAAATAGGAGGCGACGCCGACATTCGCGAGCGCCCCGATGCCGCACACTGCGGCGAATGACAGCAGGCCGCCGAACCATCGCCAGCCGCGCAATTTCTTATCGCTGTAGGTCACGGCGTTGTTGATCGAGAAGTTCACGATCATCGCGACACCCGTGGCGAGCGCCTGGCCGATTGAGAATTGCCAATGCAGCAAGTTCAGCAGCGCCGCGAGCACCGACAGGTGCACCACGACGCCGAACAGACCAACGACCGTAAAGGCGAAAAATCTTGCCGGAACGATGTGGCCGACGGTCTTATCTATCAGCAGCAGGCCAAAGTCCCAGACCACGGCGGAGTCGAGTTTGCTCTCGCCCGCTCGGCGCGTACGAAATTCGTAGGGCAGCTCCAGAAACCGCAGCGGACGCGGTGAGGACGCAAACAGATCCACCAGGACTTTGAACCCGATGGCAGACATCTTGCGATTGGCCGCGGTGAACACCTCGCGTCGTATCAGGAAGAACCCGCTCATGGGATCCGTCAGCGCCGGTGGTACCACCAGGCGGCTGAGACGTGTCGCGAACTTGCTCATGCCGACGCGGCGAGCTGCGAAGTCGCCGAGCGTGCCGCCTTCAACATAGCGGCTGCCAACGACCACATCCAGGTTGCCGCTCTTCAGCGCGTGCAGCATGTCGGGCAGCAGTTGTTCGTCGTGCTGCATGTCGCCGTCCATTACCGCCAGGAAAGGCGAGGAGCTTGCATGCATGCCTTCGATTGTGGCTGAGGACAGGCCGCGACGATCGATGCGCTGCAGACAGCGCACGCGCCAGTCGAGGCGCGCGATTTCGCGCACGCAGTCGCTCGTGCCATCGGGCGAATCATCATCGACGAAGATGACCTCCCAGGAGATTCCCACCAGGCTCTGTCGCAGTCGCTCGACCAGCTCGGGGACGTTCTTGACCTCTTTGAAGGTCGGCACGATGACTGCGAGCTCGGGTCCGGCCACCAGCTGGGCGTAGACGTCGCGCGCCACATCATCCATAGATTCGCTGACCTGTCGTCGAGCGTCGTGTTGATCACAACTGCTTCGTGCTTTCATTCTATCAGTGTGACAGAGCGCTGATGTGAGTCTCTGTCAGCTTGGCGGCGCCCGCAGGTGCGTCGGTGCGACATAAAGAGTGCGCGGAAAGCTTGAGGCAAGCTACGGGCACTGAGCGATCCAGCGATGAGATCGACTTCTCGGATCAAGAATCGTTCACAGATTCAAGAGTTAGCTTGCGTTGCTCTGCAGCAGATGATCGGCCAATCGCAGACTCAAGGCTGCGATGGTCAGAGTCGGATTGCAGCCGCCGCCGGTGGGATAGACGCTGCTGCCTACGACATAAAGATTCGATGTGCCATGCACGCGGCAATCGCGATCCACAACGCCTGCGTCCGGATCCTTGCTCATGCGGCAGGTTCCCATGTGGTGGGCGGGGAACGATAGGCCATTCGGACCAATCGGCCGAATGTCTTGCGCGCCGGCGGCCTGCAGCAATTCGGTAGCGACCTGGAGCGCACGTCGCTGCGTGCGGATGTCGGTGTCGCAAAATGCGATACGCAAATGCGGCACCGGGTCGCCGAACATGTCCTTTGCCTTGGAGTCCAATGTGACGCGACTGTCGGCATTGCCCTGCATCTCGGTTTCGACATTGATCCCCAACCAGTGTCCGAACAGCTTCTGGTCGTGGCGCGCGAGCGCGTCGCCCCACAGGTGATCGAATTCCATGTCGCGTAACGGGTCATAGGAGAACTCGAATTCGAGTTTGAACGCGCCTCTTTTCTGCCGGTCCTTGCCCTCGTAGAAAGACATGCTCTCCAGGCGCTCGAAACCGACCACGTCCGGATAGAACTGTCGTGTCGGCACATAGCCGGCCGCTTTGATGAAGGGGTGCTCCATGAAGTTGCGACCCACCTGGTCGGAGTGATTGCCACACTTGGACAGCAGCAGCAGGCGCGCGGATTCCACTCCATGGGCGGCGATGACGTACCGGTCGGCCTGCACTTCCAGATCGCGGCCGTCGAGCGTCGTGGCGTGAATCCTGGTCACCGTGCCGGACGCGTTGAGGTCGATGCGTCTGGCAACCGTCTCGGTCAGCAGCACGCAGTTGCCGGTCTTCTCGGCTTCAGCCACATGGATGTCCGCGCAGTAGCGCGCGCCGCTGGGGCAGATGTTGCAGGCCGAATAGGCTTTGCAGGAGGTGCGGCCTGCGTACGGCATCGAATTGATCGCAAATGGCGCTGAGTAAAGCTCGATATCCATCTTCTGCGCGATCGGCAGCCACATACGCTCGTCCGGGGAGAATGGAAAGCCGGGCATCGGAAAGTCCCGACTGCGCGGTGCCTGCAATGTGTGCGGACTGCCGGAAACTCCGATCTCCCATTCCGCAGCGCAGTAGTACGGCTCGAGTTCGTCATAGCTGAGTGGCCAATCTGTTCCCAAACCATAAGTGGATGCCGTGCGGAAGTCGGAGGGCATCAGGCGCTGCGCGCGCCCGCCCCAATGCAAGGTGGATCCGCCGACGCCTTTGGCGCGGTAGCGTTCCAGTTCATAGGGGTATCCGATCGACTGGCCGGAGCTGTCGACGTAGCGGTCGCGTCCCGGGTGTTGCCAAGGGACGTACAGTCCGCCGAGCGTGTCGTATCGCCGCAGCAGCTGCCTGCGCCCTTCGAGCGGAAAGCGATTGCCTGCTTCCACCAGGAGCACCTTGCGGCCCTGTCGGGCGGCCGTGACCGCCAGCAGCGCTCCAGCAATTCCGGCACCGATGATACAGAGCTCGTAGCGGTCCGCAGCCATCAGGACTGCCGGCTGCCGGCCGTAAGGTAGTCGCGCCAGTCATCGGGAACTCCGGGCGGCCGCCGATAGCCTCGAGCGCGCCACGGAATACTCGAGCGACGATAGAGCCAGGCGAGCGCGGGCACGGTGCTCGCGCGCATACGATAGTACTCACGGCGCCCGGCGGATAGCCGTGAGAGCAGGTGGGCGAAGTGCGTGCCAGGATTGACCCGCATCAGCTCGCCAAGAATGTGATTGCGCAGCGCGGCGGTCGCTGCGGCAAAACTATCCGCACCCGAGCTGTGCGCGGCCTGGTCGAGATACTGCGCTAACACCTGATAGTCGCGAGCTCGCGCGGATTCGAGCTCAATGGTCTCACGCAGTCGCTGCAGAAGGTCGGCGCTATCCTCGCTGGTAAGCTCGTGAGCGAACAACGCACCGATGAATAGCGTCGCGGTCGTGAGGGCGCTCTGGCTCGAGACGTCCGGCAATCTGGCCGGCACCAGCAGCCGCAATCTGCCTTTTGGAGCGAGCGCAAGCGCTGCGATAACGCCTCCAATCGCCGTTACGATCAGGAACTTGCGTCTGCTCGGGTGGCCGTGCGATGCCATATGAAGAGGATCGTGCCAGCAGATCACGCTCGGAAAGCGTGAACTGGCATGCATTTCGCTCTTTCGAATGTTGCTGTGCGAACAAAGTGGTAGACCGGGTCACGCCGCGTGGCGCAGCTCGTCCAGTGAATCGAGCATGTCCAGCACCTGACGCGCGGTCTTGTCCCAACTGAAGATCTTCGCACGTTCCAGCCCCTTGGCGCTGAGCTCGGCCCGCAGGGTGGCGTCCGCCAGTACCCGCTGGATGCCGCCCGCGATCTCATCGGGCTGCAGCGGGTCTACCAGACAGGCGGCCTGATCCACGACTTCAGGCACCGATCCGGTGTTGGCTGCAACGATCGGGCAGCCGCACGCCATGGCCTCCACCAGCGGGATGCCGAAGCCTTCATGCAAGGAGGGGAAGACGAACAACTCGGCCAGACTGTAGAGCGCCGCCAGGTCCTCGTGCGAAATCCATCCAGGCATCAGGATACGATCTTCCAGGCCCAGCTCACGGATCGCGCGCAGTTCCTGTGTGTAGTTGGCGCGTTGCGCGCCGGCCAGCACCAGATGATGCGGGATCACGAGCCGAAGCTTTGCAAACGCCTGTAGCAGCCGCGGCAGATTCTTGCGCGACTCGATCTGACCCGCCCACAGTATGAATCGGTCCGGCAGTTGGTAGCGCTGCGCCACCTTGCGCAGATATGCGGGGTCTTCTTTGCGATGGAACAGGGCAGAGTCGAAACCGTTATAGATCACGAATACTTTTTTCGGATCGACGTGCAAATGCCTGACGACATCCGCTTTCACGCAGTTCGTGACCGCAACGACGGCGTCGGCGCGCTGGCCGTACAGCGGCATCATGCGCTCGAAATACCAGCGATCGAAGGTCTGAAAATGCTCCGGTATCGCGAACTTCTCTGCCCCATGCACCACGTAGGCCTTCTTTGCGCCGCTAAGGAATGGGATCGTGATCTTGGGGTTGAACACCATATCCAGATGCCGGGTGCGCACCACCCACGGCACGGCCACCTGATCCCAAAGCACGGTACCTGGGATCCGGACCGCGATCTCTTCGCAATTGGGATACTGGGGGTAGGTGCCGAGCCGCTTTGGATCCTGGTAGATGAGAACGAAGTGGTGCCTGCTAGGCAGCGAAAGCAGCCGCGGCAGGATGCTATGTGTGTACACCTTCACGCCGCCATCCTTCTGATCGAAGTGGCGCAGCATAATACCGATCCGCAAAGTGCCTCCCGACACGCGATGCGTGACGCAAAGCCCGGCCGAACCGACGCTCGCGATGACGTTAGCACTTCAACGTCTGTGTTTAAATCAGGCCTGGCAGTTTTTGAGCGCGTGCAGCATTGAACACCGCTCACGAAAGGTTCATGAAATCTATCGAAAGATTGAGAAAGCTTCATGAAGGCGCTGTCCTACTTCACTAGCATGGACGGGGGATAACTGGCATGGCGAACGACTCAAACAGGGACTGGCAACTGTACGGTGAGGTCGATCCGTATTTCGGCGTCATCAGCCTGGATCGATTCCACAAGAACAATCTGACCAACGCTGCGCTGAGCGAATTCTTCAGCTCCGGAGAGCAGCACATTCAATACGTGCTGGACATCGTGCGCACGCACCTCGACCCGACGTTCCGTCCGATCTGTGCACTGGATTTCGGCTGCGGCGTCGGCCGATGCACTCTTCCGCTAGCACGATTATGCGAGCAGGTCACAGGCGTGGACGTTTCGCAGGCGATGCTCGAAGAGGGCCAGGCCAACGCCCGCAAGCACATGTTGTCCAACATCAAGTGGCTCAATTCGAGCGATCTGTCCAACCTCAACGGTAGCTTCGAGTTCGTGCATTCGTTCATCGTGTTCCAGCACATTCCGCCGGCCCGGGGTATGCCGCTGTTGGCGCGGCTGATCGACCTGCTCGCCCCAGAAGGCATCGCGGCGATTCAGGTGCTCTACCATCGGGATGTATCCAGGCTCAAGCAATTGGTCGGTCGGCTGCGTGTCAGCGTGCCGCTGATGCACAATTTAGCGAACCTGTACTACGGGAAACCGTTCAACTATCCGCTGATGCAGAAGAACGTCTACGACTTGAGCGCCGTGTTCGATCTGCTGCAAAAGAAGCAGTGTGGCAGCAGCTGGGTGACGTTCGCCCAGAGCGATGAATTGCAGTCGGCAATGATGTTTTTCCGCAAGCGCCCGGACGCGATGCCCTACTATGAGTTCTATAACGCCGCTAAGAACGCTCAGTCGGCTTGAGGGCAAGGTAGACCTTTTCGCGCGGATCAATGCCGTAGCGCGCAAAGTCCGCAGGACTGATCGGAATGCTATCCGCGCGCGTCTCGAAGCCCACCGAGCGTAGCCGCTCGAGGTAGTCGGCCTCGGCGTAAATCCTGACATGCGTATCCTGGCCGAAAGCGCGCGAGCGCTCGTCCGCGGTGCGCATGCGGGGATCTTCATAGGTCGTCTCGAGCTTCGCGCCAATGGGCACCTGCACGATGGCGCTGCCTTGGGGCTTGAGCACCCGGAACAGCTCGCTCATCGCAGTGCGGTCATCCGCGATGTGCTCCAGGATGTGGTTGCAGATCGCGAAGTCAAAGCTTCCATCCGGGAAGTCAATGCTGAGCAGATCGATGCGATGTATCGCGCGCGAAGTCGAATAGTAGGCCTTGGGATTGATGTCGCCGCACACATAGTCCAGACACCCGGATGCCGCGATCAGGTCATGCAGTGCCCGCTCCGGCGCGACATGCAGAATTCGCTTGCCGCGCAGCGAGAGCTGCTTGCGAATGTAGAAGTACAGTCCGCGCTCCCGATCGCGTGATTGGCAATAAGGACACTTGAAGAAGCTGATGGACTGTCCGGATATGATGTCGGCGGTCACCGCGATCGGAAAACGGTTGACGTAAGGGATGAATTGGCCGAACTCGCGCTGACAGAAAGGGCAGGCGTGCGTGCGCCCCGGATGGGTCAGCCGCCAGGTGAAACCGCGGGCAATCTGTTTGGCGCGCTGCATCGCGCCGAACTGAGCAGGCGGCAGCACCACATCGGCCAGACGCACAATGGACTTAAGGACGGTGATGCCTGCCTCCTAGCGCCTAAGCGCGTCCCGGGTTGATCGCACAATGATGGGCCGGCCGGCGCAGAGGGTCAAAATCTTTTCGCGGCGGCCGTATTCAACGGACCGCACGCGCGGTCACTCATCTTGGGGGGCATTGTGTGTGAGATGTCCCAGATGCCGATCATCGCGATCGCAAACACCAGCGCGCAGCGCGCGAACTGCTCAGTAGGCGGTAAACGGGCGAGGACTAGATTCCCGCAACAGAATTTGCGCGTGACTTAACTCACGGCATGTGACTTATCACCTGAATCCGTCGGTTTCGCGATGTGAATATTGGATCCCATCAGTTACACTTATTTACAAAATCGCCCGTGACATCCGCAAGATACTGAGGGTAATGAATTTGAATTGGCGAAAACCGCTGATACGCGCTGCACTCGCTTTTCAGAACCCCCATGTGTTGCGCGAATTGCGGTTGATTCGCTCAATCGAGCGAGCCACTCCTGACACGGTTGCTGCGGTTCAACGCGCTCGACTCACGGCGTTGCTGCATTTTGCCTGGAGCGAGACCGACTACTACCGCGACCTATTGGACGCATGCGGAGCGGTCCGAGACGGCCGCGTCAATCTTGATCGCTTCCAGGATATTCCCTTTCTGACCAAGGACCTCATCCGCGCCCACCAGTCGCGGATGAGGCCTCGATCACTTCCAAAGGGTCGATCGGCTCACATCAATCGTTCCGGTGGCTCGACAGGGGAGCCGCTGCAGTTCTGGCAGGACAATGTCTACTGGGCTGCGACCATTGCCACGCGAACCTACCATTTTTCGCTGACGGGTAAGGATATCGGTGAGCGGGAAATGAAGATCTGGGGTAGTGAGCAAGACCTCTTCAAGGGAACCATCGGAGCGCGAGCCAAGTTCGAGAACTGGATCTACAACCGGCAGTTCGAGCAATGCTGGCATCTCCCCGAGGAGAGGATCCTAAAGATCATTCACGACATCAACACCTGGCGTCCGAAGATGTTGTGGTGCTATCGGGATGGTATCGACGCGGTGGCGCGATACGTCAATCAGAACCGTATCAGCATGCACTCCCCGGCGGCGATTGTGCTCGGTGGTGCCACGGTCTACCCCTTCATGGTGCAAGCCATCGAAAAAGCCTTCGAGGCACCGGCTATCAGTGCCTATGGGTCACGTGAGATCGGCGCTGCCGCCTGTCAGTGTCTGAAGGGGCAGGGGCACCATATCGCGTCGCATACCCATGTCATCGAGAGCATTGGCAGCGACGATCAGCCTCACTACGAGCGCGAAGGGGACCTGGCCATCACGCCGTTGCTCAACTACGCGATGCCGTTCATCCGCTACCGCATCGGTGACCGTGGTGTGCTCACGCGCGATCTGTGCTCGTGCGGCCGCAGCTTTCCGTTGCTTTCGGCGTTAACCGGTCGGACGGTCGAGGTCTTTACCAACAGCAAGGGTGAACAGGTCGATCCCATCTACTTCATCCAGCTGCTGTCGGTCATTTTCAATCAGGGATTCGTGCGCAAGTTTCAGGTGGTGCAGGAACAGGACGGCGGCATCACGATCAATTTTGTACTGGCGAGCGGTGTCGACCTGGATGCCACCGGATCGAACTTTGACGATATCAGAAGTAAGATCCTTCTCGTCATGGGCCGCAACTGCCTCGTGCGCTTCAACGCCGTGGATGACATTCCGCTCAGTGCGTCCGGCAAATATCCCTACATTGTGAGCCGGCGCAGCCTCAAGTCTGCCGAGCGCACGGAGGAACTGCAGCCGACCTAGCTGTAGGAACGAGCTGCGCTCGCGCCATTGCCATTAATTGTCAAGTTCCCGCCCAGCGGGCATGTGACCGCGTTCCGTGCGGTCACAGGGCAAGCCGTGGACAATGATCTTTCCAATCTGGATGGCAGTTCCAGGGCCAAAAAGCGGATAGGAAAAATGCTCGACTCGATGGTCCTGCGGCAACTTGGCGGACGAACCGCCACTCGCACTCTCAACTGGCGCAAGCCGCTCATCCGGGCCGCGTTTGCACTCAAGAATCCAGGCACACTGGCCGAACTGGACCTGATTCAATCCATCGAGAGGAGTGCGCCGGAGAGTATCCAGGCTGTACAACAGGCGCGGCTGGAGCAGCTGCTGCATCATGCGTGGAGTCAGACCGACTACTATCGCGAGGTTCTGGAACAGTGCGGTGTCGTGCAGGACGGTCGCATCAATCTCGATCGCTTTGAGAACATTCCGTTTCTCACCAAGGACATCATCCGTACCCAGGGCGATCGACTGTGTGCCCGGAAATTGCCGCGCGGGCGCAAGGCGTATTCCAATCTGTCCGGCGGCTCCACCGGCACACCGATCCGATTCATGCAGGACAGTGGCTATTGGGACGTCACCATTGCGACGCGAAGCTACCACTTCTCGTTTGCCGGCAAGGAACTCGGTGAACGAGAGATGAAGATCTGGGGCAGCGAGCGCGACATTCTGCAGGGCACGCTCGGCTTGCGCGCCAGCCTGGAGAACTGGCTCTATAATCGGAAATTTGAACAGTGCTTTAAACTGCCCGAGCAGCAGATTCGCAAGATCATCCGCGATATCAACACCTGGCAGCCCAAGCTATTGTGGTGCTATCGCGATGGCATCGACGCGGTCGCGCGCTACGCCACGGAGCACGATATCGAACTGCATTCCCCGGCGGCCATTCTGTTGGGTGGAGCCACGGTTTATCCATTCCTCGCCAAGCAAATTGAACGGGCTTTTCACTGTCCGGTGCTGAGCGCCTATGGCTCGCGCGAACTCGGCGCCGTGGCTTGTCAGTGTATACGGGGCCAGGGCCATCATATCGCCTCGCAGGCACATGTACTGGAGACCATCAACGTCGCCGAAGAGCCGATGATGGAGCAGGACGGCGAACTGGTCGTCACCCCGCTATTGAACTACGCGATGCCCATGATCCGCTATCGGGTTGGCGACCGGGGCCGCCTGACGAGGCGCCTATGTTCCTGCGGGCGGAACTTCCCGCTGCTCGAGTCCCTGACGGGCCGCATGATTGAAGTGCTGATCAACAGTAAGGGCGAGCAGGTCGATCCAATTTACTTCATGATGTTGCTCAGCGAGGTGTTCGCCAATTCGCCAGTACGCAAGAGCCAGGTTATTCAGGAAAAAGACCGCTCAATCACCATGAATCTGGCGCTGGACAAGGGCGCTACGCTCAATCCGAGTAACCCCTTGCTGGTAGCTGCCCGGAAGAAGGTCGCCGCGGTCATGGGCACCGACTGCCGCGTGCGTTTCGAATTCGTCGCAGACATTGCGTTGACCGCGTCGGGCAAGTTTCCCTACGTACTGCGCCGCTAGCGGCAGGTTCTCCGCGACCCTCATTGTCCGCTACGGCTCAATCGTTGCGTCAGGGTGTCTGCCAGTCGTAGCGCCAGCGCCGCGATGGTGAGCGTCGGCTGCATGCCGCCGCCTGTCACAAACACTTCCGATCCGCACAGATACAGATTCGGCGCCTCATGCACCTTCAGATCGCGATCGACCACGCTGGAGCGTGGATTGTCGCCCATGCGGCAAGCACCCTGCAGATGACGTGACCAGGTGATTCCGATGTCCTCGATGTCGGTTGCCCGCAGTTGCTGCAGCCAGCCGCGCAGCAACGCGCGCGCGCGCTCGATCAATGCGCGGTCTTCATCGGAATAGTGGAAGATCAGCTGCGCCACAGGCCGGCCAAACGCGTCAGTGCGTGTCTTGGACAACGCCACGCGATTGGCCGGTGAGATTTTCATTTCGATGCTGGAGCCGAAATGGATTGGCGCATTCACCACCCGTTTGAACAGCGACAGCAGCGTCGTCGGGATGGCCGACAGCTGGAAGCGCAGCAGGTGATTCGGCATCAGCCAGGACTGCCGGAACACCGGGACAATCGCACCCAGTCCCTCGCTTCGAAAGGTCTGATAGAACTGATGCGTTCGGGCGATCTTGTTCGTCGGTGTCAATGTCAAGCGATTATGAGGTATGTGCGCCGAGAGGCCGACATTTGGATGTTCGTTGAATCCGCGTCCGACCATGTCGTGGGCGTTACCGATGCCGTTCGGAAACGCCTCGGCGGCCGATAGCTGCAACAGTCGTGGTGTCTCGAAGCCTCCACAGCAGACAACAAAGATTCGGGCACGAGCGGTAGCGCCGTGACCGTCCAGCGTTTTGACGTCCGCGGCCACGATGCGCTGCTGCGCGGCGACGAGGTTGGTCACGGTGGCGCCGGTGAGCAGGGTTCCGTGTCCGCTACTCAGGAAGTTCGGCAGAATTTCCTTCTGTACGTTGAAGAAACGCCAGGTCTTGGTTGGCGTTGCGGTTGCAGAGTCTTCAACCTCAACCCCGAATTGTGCACAGAGCTGCGTGAGCAACGTGATATCCGGCGAGCCCGGCAAGGGCAGAGGACCGGTTCGCGGCGGCGCGAATCGGGTGCGCGGGCCGCCGCGTACACGCAGCATCTGTTCTGCGGCCTCGTAGTAGGGGGCAAGATCCGAATAGCGGATGGGCCAGGGATTATCCGCGGGAGTGTAGGGATGTGGCTCGAAGTCCGACGGATGCAGGCGCTCACAGCGGCCGGTCCAGAAGTTGGAATTGCCGCCCAGCAGTCTGGAGGCCGTCTGAGTCAGAGGATAGTCCGTGTCCCCCGTGAACTCGTATCTCGCCAGGCCCTTCAGCTGTGCATCGGTGAGCCAGCTTCTCAGTCCCCGGCCGGATTCGAGCAATAGCGTGCGAATACCGCGCCGTGCCAGCGTAGTGGCAAGCGTAGTTCCGGCAGGACCAGAACCGATGATGCAGACATCGTACTGCTCAGATGCGTTGAGCGCATCGAGCGATGCAAGCTGTGCCATCTTTTGCCGTAACCCTATCTTGCCAATTCACTCTGGCGCGTAGACCCCATCGCAGGGGCCGCGCTCTTCGAAAAGAGCGGGAACGCCAGCCAGCCGATAACGAGCGCGCGTACCAGCCAGCCGGCGGCCACTCCCGACACCAGGCCGGCGAGGCCCCAGCGCGATCCTATCGCAGCGCCGACTAGCGATACCGCAATTGTAAGCCAACCCGCCATACTGAGTTTCACCAGGTGCGATGCAGAGCCGAGCGCATTGACGGCGGAGGCGGGCAAGGTACCGACCACCTTGAGGATTCCGGAGATGATGGCAACTGACAGCAACGAGGGCGCAATGTGATAGCGGCCTGCGAGCACATAAGTCAGGAACAACGGCGTGAGCCACCATGCTGCGAACGCCGCGAGTACGCAGCTGGCAGCGATGATCGCCGTTTCTCGTCCGAATACTCGACGCCGGGCGCGCGCGTCAGGCGCATTGCGCAACGCAGGTACCAGAGTAAAGCTGACACCCTGGTAAAGGATCGTGAAGGGCGAGCCCGCCAGAGTGGCCAGTACTGCGAAGGTCGCGAGAGTCGGCAGGTCGAGCAATTTTGGGACGGTGATACGTTCCAGCGATGTCATGATCATGCTGGCGGCGATGAAGTTTGCCGCGTGCCAGCTCTCGTTCCAGGGATAGGACTGAGCCGTATTTTGCTGGACTCGCTCGCGATCAGATACAACGGAATACCACCCGATCAGTGCCGCGCTACACATCGTGACCGTCATGACGGTCGTCGGTAGCAGTGCACTCGACCGGGCTACGAACATCGAGGCGACACCGGCAACTAGAATTGATGCGTTGGTACTTGCGGTCAGCGCGAGCGCGGCCAGGAATCTCTCCTGACTTCTGTAATACGAGGTGGCGACGACCTTGACGCTGCCTGCGACGGTCGTGATGAACACGGCCGCCAGCAACGCAAAGCTGAGCGGATAGAGCCATATCGCGGTCAGAATCAGCAGCAGGCCAACAGCGCAGGAGGTCAGGAACACTTGCAGGTGGAGCTTTGAGCTCGTGTCATAGTGATTGCGAGTCAGTATGACGTCGGCACCCATCGGCCCGACGTTGACGCCGATCATCACCAGTGCAAACACCAGTGAAAAGCTCGCCAGATGTTCAGGCGATAGGACGCGCGCAAGGAGCAGATTTCCAATCGCCAGCGCCGCGCCGCTGGCCCCAAACGCAGACGCTGCCCGTAGCGATTTGGATTTAAACAGCGATCGCAGTACGCCCGTCGGCATCAGTTCGAGCCGGAAGACGAAGTCCGTGGCTGCATGTCGCGCACGCGGGGAAACATGATGAATGCCAGCAGGTAGAGCCCGAGAGCGAGCAGGATGGCAAAGTTAAAACCATACAGCAGGCTTAACACGATGCTCATGAACCCACCGACGACGGTAAACAGCCCGTTCATGCCCCAGGCCCAGGCAATCGCGCCGCGCGGCTGATTGCTGATGGCAAGGATGCCCAGCGGGAACGGCATACCCAGGAAGAAACCCAGCGGGAAAATCATGGCTGCCGACGCCAGGACTCGCCCGGTGACAGGCAACGCCAAGGCGATGCGTGCCAGCGACGGGTAGAACGCAGTAAACGCGAGGCCAATCACCAGAATCGCCGTGAATGGCAGTGCCCAGCGCTGGCGCGTCGTAAGGCCTAAACGCTCGGACGCGACGCTACCAACGCCCGCCGAGAACAGCATGGTAAATATGACGGTGGAGTAGGTGTAGAGCGGGCTGCCGATCAGGTGTATGAATTTCTGAATAGATACCAGCTCGATGATGATGAAGCCGGCGCCCAAGCACGAGAAATATACCAGCAGGGGCACTGCCGCCGCGCGCTCTTCTCGACCGACCTTCGAGAAGCGCAAAGGTACGAAAACGAACACGATCACGAATATGATCGAAGCCACGCCGGTCACGATCAGATGGATCAGATCCATCGGAATGATCCCCTTGATCAGGGAGCTGTTTAGAGCATACGCCGTGCCTTCATCCAGATAGTTCGACGGATCGGGCTTGAGTTCGCGGATCGACTTGCGTGTCAGACCGAAATACGGCCGATTGTCGGTGCGTGGCGTGACGTTCGCCGCCATTCGCTCCGCGAGGCTGGCCGGAAAATCGCCCGAGTAGAAATCAGCTGACAGAAAGCTCTTGGTGCGGTCCAGCGGGTTCTCCACAATGTGCAACCGGTAGTAGTCGCTGAGCTCTGATGGCGCGAGAAATGCGCTCAGGTCGGCAATCTCCGCAGCAGTCCAGGGCTGCATCTTGATGAGCAGCGTGGGCAACATAGGTTCCGACTCGGAGAAGAAGACCGTCACGTGTGAGGCAAGATCGGTTCTGCCCATCCGTTTCCATGCGAGCGCTGCGGTCGAGATCAGTCTCGGGAAGGTATTGTGGTTGACCTGCAGTACGCCGTTGGCGGACAGGTGAGAGAAGTATTCTTGGTACGCTTCCGCCGTGTCCAGATAGTCCGGCGCGAGCGCTCCGGTACCCTGCGCCACGCTCGAGCTGGTGAAGTTGCTGTAAATCTGAATGATGTCGTAGCTGCGGTTGCTGTGTCGAAGGAAGCTGCGGCCTTCGCCCGCCTGGACGTTCACCGCCGAATTGTGAAAGATGTTGCCGATGTAGTCGGAGTAGGATCCGGTCGCGAGTTCGACCACGGTCGGCACCAGTTCTACCGCATCCACGTGTGCTGCGCCGTAGATCAGTGCGGCCTTGGTTTCCTGTCCACCGGCGCTGCCGATGATCAGTACGCTCTGATTCGAGTCGCGCTTCAGGTAGTGCGCGGCCAACACTCCGAGCTGCCAGAAATGCTCCTTAACCCGTGATTTATCAATATCGAGCCGGGCTCGCAGCGCCTTGAGATCGCCATCGAACGGAAAGAAGTAACTGGTTTGGTTGCCACCGTCATATTGAATGGCTTTGCGGTTTCCCATCGGCCACCAGGGTTGCGCTTTCTCAGGTGTCCAATCCTCGCGTACCACGTTGATCTTGGAGATCGGGTCCCAGCGCACGAACTCGCCCATTCCCGACTGCAGGGCGCCAAGCAGTCCGCGCTTGTCCATGTGCTGCTTGAAATCGATGTACTGCGGCGCGCGCAGGATAGGCGCGGCCAGGATCACTGCCGCCAGCACGCATGCGCTGATCGACGCCGCGCGCGAGGTGGCAAAGAGCGCCGCGGCAATCAGCGCCAGGCCTGCAGCGCAGATGATCAGCCCGCCGGGGCCGAGTTTTGAAATGAGCGGTACCACCAGGATCGAGCCAACACCGGCGCCGATCAGGTCCCAGAAGTACAGACGCTGAATGCTTTGCGCGTACTTGGAGAACACTGCGATCAGGATGTAGCCGGCCAGAGCAAACGGGATCAACAGGACGAAGTACAGGACAATGAAAGCACTGAGAGTGGAGAACGGCGCTCGGCCCAATCGCGTGTAGTCCAATGGCAGGGCGTTGATGATCGGTATCAGCACCAAGATCGCAGCGGCGTACCAGAAACTGCGATTGCTGAGCATGGGGCGGATTTCACTATCGACCGCTATCGGTCGCAGGGTGGCATAGACGCCAGCCAGTCCAAACGAGAATACCGCCAGGGTTACCACGAAATAAGAGATGTTCGGTGCCAGTGTCACGTCAAATGCGCGGGTCAGCATCAGTTCCAGAATCAGGGTCGAAAGAGCCGTCAAAAAGACGCCGAACGACAGTCTTCGCATCTCAACACTCCCAGCGCTCAATAGGCGGAACAGGTAACGCGGGCGCAGCATACAGGAGCGCGCTTCGACAGCGCCCGCATGTCGCCGGTGAATCGAGACTCGCCGCACACAGGCACGGCGCACCGCGCGAGCCGGTCGTGGGGATGATCAGTGGCATATGATGCGATGCACCATCACTTTCGAGTCAGCCTTATGCAGCGTCGCAATTGTCCGCAATCATAAAACCGCGATAATCGCTGTCCCGACTTTGACCACCCACAAGACCCTCGGAGGAATTAAGTGCCGCGACGCAAGGAATTGACCGCGACGATAGAACCGTTCGACTCATTCTGGGAAGCGCCGGATGATATCGAGAAGGGGTATCACAGCTTCTGGCTCTTCTACAAGGATAACTACCAGAAGTATTTTCCGAGCGATAAGCAGGCCAAGATTCTATGCGTGTCGTGCGGGCCGGGCTACGGCGTCAAACTGCTCGCGGACCTTGGCTATCAAGACGTCCTGGGCATCGATTCCTTTGAAGACAAGATTGCCTTTGCCACAGCCAAGAAGCTCAATTGCCGGATGGGCTACGCGTTTGAGTTCCTGCAAGACGCGCCCGATGAGTCCTACGATCTGATTTGGCTCGAGCAGGAGGTCAATCACCTCACGCGGTCGGAGATCCTCGAGTTTCTGGCTCTGTGTCTACGCAAGCTGCGGCGGGGCGGGCGTCTGATCGCGTTCGCGCTCAACGGTGCGAATCCAATCACCGGAGCTGAGGCGCTGGCGCAGAATTTCGATCACTTCAACACATTTACCGAGTACACGCTGCGACAGGTACTCAATCACACAGGATTCGAGAAGATTGAGGTGTTCGATCTCAATCTCTACGTGTTCTACAAGAATCCATTCAACTACGTCGGCATGGCGGCATCGGCTTTTCTGTCAATGCTGTTTCGCGCTTGCTTTCTGCTCTATGGCAAGAAGAACCGTCTGTTTGGAAAGAAGATCGCTGCGAGCTGCCTGCGCCCTGCTTGAATGAATCCTGCACCGGGGTCCCTGGTATTCGATCGATGGTGCTTTTTTGTACATAACCGATTGAATCGATTATGTTTGTAGGATGGCGCGGCAAGCTAGGTTTAGGGTATCGTCCGAACTGTCGCCGTTGTGCGTCAAAAGTTGGCACGGATGTCGCAGTTCTCACGCGGGAATCATGTGAGTTCAACGCTTAGTCGATACACTTTCCAGCTCCGGATTAGGGGATGGTTTCCTTCGATAACGGTGCCTGAATAATGCCGCTAGAGCCCTCGCTCGGCGATACGCCGCGTACATCGTCCCTGAACCGACTTGCCAATGAGACCTTTGATGTGCTCGTCATTGGTGGCGGGATTGGTGCCGCGTGCACAGCGTGGGACGCCGCGTTACGTGGACTACGCGTGGCGCTGGTCGAGCGCCTGGACTTTGGCTCGGGCGCGTCCGCGCATTCATTCAAGGTTCTGCACGGTGGCATCCGCTATCTGCAGCATCTGGATATCGTGCGTTTGCGCGAGTCATGTCGCGAGCGCGGCGCGTTTCTGCGGATCGCACCGCATCTGACTCGGCCGTTGCCGTTTGCAGTGCCGACATTTGGCTACGCAATGCAAAGCCGTTGGGTGTTCGGGGCCGCGCTGGCCACCCTCGAGACGCTGACCTGTGATCGCAACCGGGCGACCCGCGACCCGTTGCGGCGCGTCCCAAAGTCGTATTTGCTGACGCGGGACGAGTTGCTGCGCCGTTTCGAAAACGTCGACGGCGATGGGCTGACCGGGGCCGGAGTGTTCTTTGACGGACAGATCCTCAATCCGCCGCGTGCTGTACTCGCCGTGATTCGATCCGCAGCGAGTCACGGAGCGGCAGTGGCCAACTATTGCGAAGCCCAGGAGATGGTGGTCCGGGATGGCCGCGTCGTTGCCATGCGTGCACGCGACCTGATCCGGGGCGAGGTGTTCGACATCCGCGCACGCGTGATCATCAATGCGACCGGTCCGTTCGCACCCTCCTTCGTCAGACGGTTGGGGGCAGGCGTCCAACTCAACGTGCCGTTGTCGCGCGACATGGCATTCGTCGTGCGTCGTGTGCTCGATCCGGAGATGGCGGTCGGGGTGCAGACGCGGTATCGCGATCCGGACGCCATGCTCAGCCGCGGCAACCGACACCTGTTTATGGCGCCATGGCGCGGTCGCTATACGCTGATCGGAGTCAACAGCCGTGTGTACACGGAGGATGCCTACGACTTGCATGTGACCGAGGGCGAGATCGAAGGATTCCTACAGGAGATCAACGAGGCCTCTCCACCGCTTGCCGTGCGGCGCGACGAGGTAACGGTGGTCAACGCCGGATTGCTGCCGTTTGGCGAGAACAGCCCGGACCAGAAGGATTTGAGCTTTGGCAAGCGCTCACAGATCATCGATCATGCTTCGACCGGTGGCCCGGAAGGATTGGTGAGTGCCATGAGCATTCGCTGGACCATGGGACGTCTGCTGGGAGAGCGGGTAGTCGATCTGGCGCAGCAGAAACTTGGCATCAAGGCCGTGCCCTGCAGTACCACCACGACGCGCGTCTGGGGCGGTGACATCGAGTCGGTCGAAGGCTATGCGCGCGAAATGCGCCGCTTGCTGCCCGCAGCGGTGAGCGATGCTCAGGCGACGCGCATGTTTCAGCACTATGGCACCAAGTGGTCGGAAGTACTGGCAGGCGACGACCGCGAAGTGATCCAGGGCGATATGATCCCGGCAACTGACTATTTCGGCGCCGAGGTGCGTTACGCTGTGCGCAATGAAATGGCCTCGACGCTCTCGGACGTCGTGATGCGTCGACTGGGCCTGGGTTCGGCGGAACGCCCGGCGGATGAGACCCTGGCTGCCTGCGCATCGATTGCCGGCGATGAGTTAGGTTGGAGCCTGGCACGACGTGAGCGAGAAATACAGAGCGTGCGCGACAGCTTTCCGTTCGCCAGCCCGCGTTCGCAGTATCCGAGATTCGATTCATGAGCGCGCAGTTCCGCATCATCTGTCCGACCTACTGGTATCCGGGCAGCGCGACCGATATGCGCGCGATCTACGTGCACGACATCACGCGTCATCTGGTGCAGCGGGGCCATCGTGTCTGCGTGGTCACTCCGGCCGGCACCGGCGCGCCGCTCAGAGATACGCTCGACGGCGTCGAGATTCATCGCTTTCCGCTGGCGGTACCTGAAGATCTCGCCTACGGCAAAGTCGCACAGAGCAAAGTTGGACTGGTCAGCCGCATGGTGCGCATGCAGGTCATGGTCCAATACCTCTGGCGTCAGTATCGTGCGATGCTCGATTGTGCGCGGGATTTCAAGCCCGACGTGGTTCACGGGCACTGGGCAATTCCGACCGGTCCGGCATTGGTGTATGGCAGTCAGAAGTTGCGAATCCCGTCGGTGATCACGATGCACGGCGGTGATGTGTACGTGAACAAGGCGGAGGGCTACGACTTTCCGACTCGGCCCTATGTGAAGCCGGTTTTGCACTGGACGCTGACGCGCGCGTCAGCGCTGACCGCCATCAGCGATGACTGCGTGCACCACGCTCTGCGCGCGGGCGCCTCGATGGAAAAGATCCACCTCATCATGAACGGCGCCGATCTGCGACGCTTCAGCCCCAGTGGCGAAACGCCGGATCGCCCCTATGGCAACAAGATGGTCTTTGCCTGCAGGCAATTGTTTCCGCGCAAGGGGATCCGTTATCTGATACAGGCTGTGGCGCGGCTCAGGCCGCAGCATCCCGACATTCGGCTGGTGCTCGCGGGCGATGGCTTTGAGCGCGCCGAACTGGAGGCCCTGGCCGACAAACTGGGGGTCGGCGACATCACGACGTTCCTCGGCTGGGTAGTCAATAGCGATCTGCCCAAGTACTTTCGCGCATGCGCGGTCTCGGTCATCCCGTCGCTGGAAGAGGGATTTGGCATCCCGGCAGCTGAAGCGATGGGATGCGAAGTACCGGTCGTGGCGACCGATGCCGGTGGCTTGCCTGAGGTCGTGGCGAACGGCGAGACAGGCTTCGTTGTCCCCAAGGCCGACGCGAACGCACTGGCAGAGGCGATTGGCAAGCTGTTGACCGATTCGGCCCTGGCACATCGCATGGGCAAGGCAGGCAGACAGCGTGCGCTGGAGCGGTTTGACTGGATGCGTTCTGCTGAACGCTTCGAGGAGCTCTACACGAGTCTGTTGTCGCCTGCCGGGGTCGCCTCATGAATGAGCGCGTATTTTCCTTCCGCTGGGACATCGACCATCGCGCCTGCATCACCGATGGCCTGCCGAAGATTCTGGATGTCTGCGATGAGCTGGGCGTCAAGAACACCTTCTTCGTGAATATGGGCCGTTCCACCAATCTGCGCGAGTGGCTCGGCAAGGGTTTGCGCGGCAGCCGCGCGAAACTCAACGATATGGAGGCCGTCCACCTCATCAAGAAGATCGGGTGGGCGCGCTTTGGCCTTGAAACGCTGCTGTCGCGACCCGTTGGCCGCTCTCTCATCAAGCCCCTGGAAGAATTACAAAATCGTGGCCATGAACTCGGTCTACATGGCGGCAGCGATCATGTCATTTGGAGTCGTCGTTTCGCGCAACTCTCCGCCGAGGAGATCGAAGCAGACGTCGCGCGCACACTCGAAACCTATACGCGCTATTTCGGCAAACCCGCAGGCTTCACATCTCCCGGGTTCAAGCATGACGAGCGAACCAGCCGGCTGGTAGAGAAGCTTGGCTTCAAATACGACGGCGATGCGCTCGGCGGTGAGCCGCACCACCCAACCTTTGACGGAAAACCTGGAAAGCATTGGACGATTCCAGTGACGTTGTGCGGACCGCGGACCATTCCACTCATCGAATGGCACGGCGCACGCGGCGTCTGCGAGGATGAGATCGTCGCCGATGTGATGCGTCGCATGGCCGACGAACGCTGGGTCGTGCTGTACGGACACCCTTGTTACGAAGGAGTGCGCGCGGGATTGCTGCGACGGATCTTGCGCGCAGTGCAGGAAGCCGGTTTCAAGTTTCTGACTCATCTGCAGATGGCGGAGCGCCTGTATGCCGGTACCTAATTTGCCATTGAGGGTTCTGTCGGTCTTCGGCACTCGCCCCGAGGCGATCAAAATGGCGCCGGTCGTGCGCGCCCTCGAGTCGCAGTCGCAGCACTTCAAGAGTCTGATCTGCGTGACCGGTCAGCATCGCGAGATGCTTGATCAGATCATGAGCGTTTTCAAATTGTCGGCCGATTTCGATCTGGACGTGATGCGCGCGGGTCAGACGCCCGCCGAAGTCATGAGCCGCATCCTGGCGGCGATGCCGGGCATCCTGAATCAGGCAAAACCGGATCTGATACTGGTCCAGGGCGACACGACGACGACTGCGGCGGTGGCGCTTGCGGCCTTCTTGCAACGCATTCCGGTCGGCCATGTCGAGGCCGGGCTGCGCACCGACGACATCAGCCAGCCATTCCCGGAAGAGATGAATCGCCGTGTCGCATCGCTGGTGACCACACTGCATTTCGCGCCGACGATGCGTGCCCAGAACGCACTGCTGCAGGAGCGCGTACCCAGCGAGCGGGTGATCGTCACCGGCAACACCGTGATCGATGCGCTGCTGCAGGCGCGCCGGCCCGACTACCGCTTCGTCAATTCCTCGCTGGCGACGCTCGATGTCACGCGCCGGGTCGTGTTGGTCACGCTGCACCGGCGTGAAAGCTTTGGTGCGCCGATGCTGTCAGTGTGCCGCGCACTCAATCGGGTCGCTCAGGGACATCCGGATCTCATTTTCGTGCTGCCGGTCCATCGCAATCCGAGCGTGCGGGAAGTGGTCGTTCCGGCGCTACAGGGGTGTCCGAATTTCATGCTGATCGATCCGCTCGACTATCTGGATTTTATTCACGTCATGGCGCGCTCGCGTGTCATCGTGACCGACAGCGGCGGCGTTCAGGAAGAGGCGCCGACTCTGAATGTGCCGGTGCTGGTGGCGCGCGAAGTCACTGAGCGCCCCGAGGGCGTGGAGGTTGGCGCCGCGCGCCTGGTCGGCACCGACGAGAACCGGATCGTGCAGATGCTGGAGGAACT
>DATMRM010000050.1:0-7872 GCA_035566155.1 Steroidobacteraceae bacterium
GAGGTATGAAACTCGCCGGCGCGTCGTGCGCTGTCATAGCGATCGTGATAACTCTGCGCGACGCTGCGCAGAGCGGCATCGCCGAATGCAACCACCCTCAGCTTTGCCGCCGAGGCGAAGCCCGAGGTAACGAGGCACAAATGATAGTGCTCCCAATAGCGCAGGTAAGCATCGAAATAATCCATACGCACAAGCTCCTGCGCGCCACAGCCGGTGTGCAGCAGATCACGCTGGCACCACCCTTCGATGTTGGAGCGCACGGCGAACCGTCCATTGGCTGGTAATCCGCTCGACTTTTCGTATGTGGAGACGCAAGCAGCCACTGGGTGCCGGACCGTCAGCAGGTACTCGGCATCCTCTCCGAGTGAGTGCTGAATGAAGTCTCCCGCGTAGGTGCCCTTGGTTAGCTTCTTCGGCACCACGATCTTGCCTTCGTGGACCGCTCGACTGTCAAAGAAAATCTCCACCATCACCAGATATTCGGCCATCGTTTTGAGACTCGTAGTCCAGCTATTGCCTCCCGGTGCGAGCACGAACGGTCCTATATCAGGAAAGCCGTCATGCGCCAACGCGCCGGGTACCCGGTCCGGTGCTATTCCTATGGCGCGGTAGAGTTCGGCGGTCAGATACGAGCCGCCACTACGGGCGATGCCAATGATCGCTACGAAGCGGAAGCGTCGCTGCAGTTCCCAGAGCGGTTCAAGATTGCCGACCATCAGGCAATACAGCAATTCGTAAGCGCGGGCCACCCACCCTCGACCTGACGCCGCCTGCATGACCAGCTCCGCAGCTTCGAAGCACTGTTGCCGCTCCAAGTCATCGTTGGAGTACGAAAGCGCTTCGGAGCGCTGATCCGCCCACACTTCGCTGTGCCAGCTTCTGTCGCGCAAGGTCTGTGCCAGGAACTTGATGAACGCCGGGGAGGCAGGCAGCTCGCGGTCGGTCAGCTTGACTTCAACACCCATGTTTGAAAGGTGAGACCAAGATAAAGAAACATTAAAAGGTTAATTTATATTAAAAAGGTGACACGTATCGGAAATATTCATCGACGATGTCAAAGACTACTACAATCCACTCAGGCTTTCCGGCCAAGGAACCGATGGAGTGAGGCAGTTGCATTGGTGGGTCCCGTGATCACCGCACGTCGACTGTTACCCGCCGTGGCCGTCTCCGGCAGCGCATTGGTGGTGGGCTGCGGCGGCTATAGTGGCAGCTGCGGCGGCTCCTACGGATCATCGTATGGAAGCTGCGTCGCGCCCAGTGTCGATGCCACAGGAATCTATCAAGGGACGCTGCTCGACAACCAGACGCAGCAACAAACCTCCGCGGTAGCGCTCATCGCCGAAAACGGCGAAGCTCTGGTGAGCACACAGGCCGGCGCCTACTATCATCTGAATGTCGGCTCGGTGGGCAGCGAGTTGTCGGGCAGCTATCAGGCCTACTCGAGTTCGGCGAACTTTCCGAACGGAAGCCACGCGGATGCGGGTGCCATCGATGCAACCGTCAGCTCCGCTGGTTTGACTGGCACACTCAAGGACAACTCCGGCGACGTTGAGTCTTTGAATTTGAGCTTCGATAATATCTATAGTCAGCCGTCTTCGCTCCCGACGCTCGCGGGCACCTGGACTTACGCGTCGGGGGGATTCACGCTCACGGTCACTATCCAAGCGAACGGCGTGCTGTCCGCCAGCGACTCGAACGGCTGTACGTACGCCGGAGGCTTCGGCATCATCGATTCGCGTACCGACGTCTACAGCGTCAGCTATACCCGCCTCTGCAGCGGAATCGGCGTAACGCTCAACGGTGTCGCCGCTTACTTCCCTGCGGGCGGCGCCGCGGCACCGGCCGACATTCAACTTCTGGCTGATGACGGTGCCGGCGACTATCTATCGGCCGATCTTCAGCAGTAATAGCGATACCCATCGCGGACCCGGCGGTGGTTCGAGCGAACAGGGAGTATCCGTGGCACTCAGAGATATACTTGTCCATCTGGACCAATCAGAGCGTGGCTCTGTGCGGCTTCGTCTGGCGGTCGATCTTGCAGCCCGACACGGAAGCCGGCTGACGGCTCTCTACACGCCCGAAATGACCCCCGGGCAGATGGCATCGCTTCGAGCTGCTGAACTCGGACTGGCCTCCGCCGAGGCCATGGCCAAGTTCAACCAGACGGTTCACACAGATACCAGCGAACGCCGGGCTCAACTGCAAGCCGCGCTCACCAAACTGTGTGGTGGCCTTCATCTCGACTTCGATTGGCAGGAGATCGACGGACTGGCCAGTATCGTCCTACCCCAGTACGCGAGACTCGCTGATTTGTGCGTTGTCGGCCAGGACGGGCGCGTCAGTTCCGAGTCGATCGGCTACGAATTCTCCGAGCAGTTACTCTTTGTGACCGGCCGACCAGTATTGCTTGTTCCAGCCGCAGGAATGTTCAGCACACTCGGCCGACACATAGCCGTTGCCTGGAATGCCAGTCGTGCCGCATCGCGCGCGCTCCATGACGCATTGCCACTGATCGAGCGTGCCGAGAAAGTGACCGTACTTGCAGCGGACGGCGCTCACTTACCGCGCCGCCCTGGTGCGCTGCCTGTAAGAGCGATCATCGAGCACCTGCATCGGCACGGTGTCGCCGCGGAACTGGTGGATATCAATGTTCCGCCGGATCACTCAATTGCCGCCGCACTGTTGGCCGAGGCACAGCGACTCAGTGCAGACTTGCTGGTCTCAGGCGCGTTCGGCCACCCCCGGCTGTGGGAAAAGCTGCTGGGAGGCGTGACTCAGGATCTGCTCAGGCATATGAACCTGCCAGTGATGATGTCGCATTGACGATCGGTATACCGATAGAGGGCGTCAGGCGCTGGGCCGGCCGCCCGCGGTCGGTTGCGAGGGCAGGACGCGAACATCCAGCAGTGCGAACGTACTGAGACCACCCCAGGATCAGCGCGCCGAGAATGCTGGGCAACGAGACGACCGGATCCATGCTCAATCCTTATTGCTTTTCAGGATTGTATCCCGTCACGAGGCTCCGTAACCCCGCCAGCACCGCCGGCAGCGGATGATGGATCGGCGGCAGATCCTGATAGTGTTCCCAGCCACCTCCCAGCGCGCGATAGAGATAGATGAAAGCTTCGGCCGCGCTTTCCTGTGACGCGGTGTACTGATCAGCGAGGGCGTAGGCCTGCCGTTCGGCGTCAACGACATTGAGGAAGTCGGTGAGGCCACGGTCGTAGCGTTGCTGCGCGAGATTCACCGCGCGCTGGCTCGCAGTCAGTGCATCGGTCAGATCTGTGAGGCGCTGTTGCTGAGCCGAGTAGTTGGAAATCGCGTTGTCGGCATCCTGGACGGCGTCGATCACCGTTTTCCGGTAGGCGACCAGACGCTGATGTGCTAGCAGCTTGGCGACGCTGACCTGTGCATCCAGCGTGCCGAAATCGAGCAGCGGCCAGTAGACGCTCGGGCCAAAGTCCCAAATGTGACTGCCATGGCGGGTCGTGATCGTGTCCGACTGAGTCCCGAGGCCTGCATTCAATGCCACGTGCGGAAACAGATTCGAGGTCGCAACACCGATCAGTGCGGTCGCGCTCGCCAGCTCGCGCTCGGCCTCACCAATATCCGGTCGGCGCTGCAGCAGGTCCACCGGCATGCCCGCCTTGAGACCCGCCGGTACGTCGGGGACCACGCCCGGTTTTGACAGCTCGCCGCTCAAGTCCTCCGGATAAAGACCCAGCAACACCGCGATATTGGCCTCACTGGTATCGATTGCCGCCTGCATCATCGGCAATTCAGACTCAAGCGTGGAGTACTCACGAATGGCGAGCTGCAGGTCGAGTTCGTTGGTCAGGCCGCGGCTAAAGCGCGCCTGCTGCAGATCGCGCGATTGTCCGGCGGTCGCGATGTTATCGCGCAGGATGGCGAGGCGCATCTGCAGTCCTCGCAGTTCAACGTAGTTGCGTGCGACGTCAGCCACCACGCTGATAAGCACGGCATTGCGTGCCGCTGCAGCAGCCTGCACATCGTATCGTCCGGCCTCGATTTCACGGCGCACTCCGCCGAACAGATCGATTTCCCAGGTGGCGGCGAAACCCGCGACCTGGGCGATCTGGGGCAGGTTGCCCTTGTTGTCGCCCGCGCGCAGTGGCGGCAGCGCGCCCGCGCGGGCGAAATCGCTGCCGGTTCCATGTCCGGCAGCGGTATCGGCTGCCACCAGCGGCAGACCGTCACCAGCGTAGATAACCTGGCGCGTTCGTGCCTGCTGCAACCGCGTCAACGCGATTTCGATGTCGGGGTTGGCGCGCACGGCGCGCTCAATCAATGAATCAAGTTCCGGATCGTTCAGTGCATGCCACCACTGCGCGAGGTCGACGCCAGGGGCAGTCGTACCGGTGGATGCCGGAAGATCGGTCGCGGCAATGTATTGCTTCGGCAGCTCGCTCTTCGGAGTGTGATAGTTGGGACCTACGCAGGCAGTGAGCCCTGCCGCTAGCAGTCCGAGGCCGAGAATATTCCGGTACTGCATGCGTCAGTGCGCCGCCATCGCGACACTCGAGCCTTCCTCGGTATCGGTCGGTGACCCGGGGGTGTCGGTGATGCGGACGCGCTGTCCGTCCGCAATCTGATTGCTGATATTCAGCACCAGGCGGTCGCCGGACGCAACCCCGGAGCTCAGCTCGACGTGATCGCCGTCGTCGCGGCCGATCGTGACTGGATGAAATTGCACCTGATTGTCCGGATTCACCACCGCCACTTTCGGTCCGCTCGGCGTGAAGGTGAGGCTGGCAGCCGGCACCTGATACATACCCGAATTGTTGAGCTGAAAGGCGACCTGCACGTACAAGCCCGGCACCAGCGCCCGCTTGGGGTTGGGGATATCGAGTTCCGCGCGGAACGTGCGCGCCTGCGGATTGACCGCCTCCGATGTGCGCGTGATCTTGCCCGCGATCGGCGGCGCCCCCGAATCACTAATCGAAATCTGCGCCGCGACCCCTACTTTCATCAGATTGGGGGCCGCACTCTGCGGTACATCGACAAACACGCGGATCGGATCATCCTGCGAGACGCGGTAGAGTGAGGTGGTGTTGCCGGAGCTCCCGGCCGTCACGAGATTGCCGATGTCGATGCGGCGCTCGATAACCGTGCCGTCGAACGGGGCGGTCACGCGCTTGAACTGCTCAAAGGCCGACAGGCGGTTGACGTCCGCCTCATCCAGAGACACCTGAGCCCGCGCGGCCTGCAGTTGCGCGGCGGCTGCATCATTGCCGGCCTTCTTGTCTTCCCGCTCCTGCTCAGATACCACCCCTTTGGGCGAATCGCGCCAGCGCGCGTAGGTGGTGCTGGCGAATTCGGCAGTGGCCTCGCTGACTTTGACCTGCGCCTGCGCGGCTTGCAGTTTCGCTTTGGCCGCCATCAGCTCTGCGTCCAGCTCGGGAGTATCGATTGTGGCCATCAATTGGCCAGCTTTCACATGATCGCCGATGTCCACATACCACTTGGCCACGTAGCCGTCGACCCGCGCATAGATCGTGCTCTCGTACCACGCCGCGGTCTCGCCGGGCAGAGTCAAAGTGCCGGTGCCGGTGTTGTCGCGCACCACGACCACATCGACGGCGGGTACCGCCCTCGCGGAAGCCTGCGACTCCTTTGCCAGCAAATGCCGCGCATGCAGTCTGATGAGGAACTCAGCTGCGAAGGCAATCGCCAGGATCACGGCGACGGCGATGGCGGCGCGCTGCAGGCGCCGCCCGGTATCATTAGATGGCAAGAGGATCTCCTGTGGTGCTTAGGCCGGAGTGAGCGACCGGTCGGCGCCTCAACACCCGATACATGGTCGGAACAAATACCAGTGTTGCAAAGGTGGCGAACAGCAGTCCGCCGATCACCGCGCGCGCGAGCGGGGCGTTCTGTTCGCCGCCCTCGCCGACGCCCAGCGCCATCGGAATCATGCCTAGCATCATTGCGCCTGCAGTCATCAGCACGGGGCGCAGTCGTGTGTAGCCGGCAGCGGCGGCGGCCACATCGGAATCATCCCCGGCATCCATGCGCTGATTGGCGAAGGTGACCACGAGAATGCTGTTGGCGGTAGTCAGTCCGATGCACATCAGCGTGCCCATCAGCGCCGGCACGCTCAGATGCGTTCCCGTCAGGTACAGCATCCACATCACACCGCCGAGCGCAAAGGGGACGGCCAGCAATACGATCAATGGATCGAGCCAGCTCTGGAAATTGATGACCAGGAACAGATACACGAGCATGACGGCAAGTGCCATACCGGAGAACAGGCCCGTGTAGCTATCGAGCATCGTCTCGATCTGTCCGCTCAGTGTGACCGTCATGGCACTCGACGCGGGTGGCCTGTCGGCCGCAATCACCTGCTGGATGGCGGCGGCGGCGGAATAGAGATCAGTGCCCTGGATATCCGCGTCGACGTCGAATACGGGCCGAATATTGAGCTGCGAGAGCACCAGCGGCGCCACCCCGCGGTTGAAGCTTGCGACATTCATCAGCAGTTCACGTGAGTTGCGGCCGTCGCCGCCGGACACAGGCATGGTCCACAGGTCGTGCGAGGAATCGATGTGATAGGTGGGCAGCTGCACGACCAATGGGTAGCTCACCTGGTTCTTCGGGTCGACCCAGAAATTCGGCGCGCTTTGCGCGCTGCTGTTGGTCGTAATCAGCAAGTCGTTCGCCGTCGAGCGCTGAGCCATGCCCAGTTGCGATGCCATCGAGCGATCCACATTGACGTCAAGGGTGGGCGCATCCGGCACCTGAAACACGTGTGAGTCCACCACGCCAGGCACGTGATGCAGATCGCGTACCATCTTGTTGGCCATGGCGTAGGCCGCGTTGCTGTCGGGTCCGGAAATGCGGATATCGATCGGCGCCGGCTGACCGAAGTTCAGCACCTGATCGACGATATCTGCGGGCTGGAAGAAAAAGCTCATGTCCGGAAAACGCTGCGGAAGCTCGCGGCGAAGCTTCGCGATCAGCTGCGCGGTCGGGGTGTGCTTTTCCTTGAGCGATACCAGGATTTCGCCATCCATCGGCCCCACGGTTGCGGAATCGCTCAGCGCGATATTCATGCCGCTGTAGGGAAGACCGATGTTGTCCAGAATCGTGTCGATCTGCGCGTTGCCTGCGATATTGCGAATCGCCGCCTCCACCTCGGCAAAATCCCGCTGTGTCTCCTCGAGGCGCGTGCCAGGAGGCGCGCGAACGTGCAGACGGAATTGTCCGGCGTCCACCTGTGGAAAGAAGTCACGACCGAGCGCAGGGAAGAGCATCAGCGAGCAAACGATCAGTACGCCGAAGAATAGCGCAGTGCGCAGCGGTTCTTTAAGCGCCCAGTTCAGCGCATCGCGATAGACGGTGCGGAAACGCTCGAACCGGTCGATGAAACCGGTATGTATCGCCATGAATGGATTGCGGCGTGCGCCGGTGGCGCCGTGGACGGGCTCGGGGTCCGGCAATGGGCCGGTCGCCGTATGTCCGCGCATCAGATGGAAGAACAGGACCGGCACCATCGTGAACGATAGGACCAGGCTCGCCAGCAGCGATATGCACACTGACAGCGACAGCGGCGAAAATAGATATTTCGCGGTCCCCTGCAGCAGGAATACTGGGACGAACACGATGCAGATGCACAGCGTCGCGAGGAAGGTGGGAATTCCTACCTCGCTGGCGCCATTGACGATCGCCTCCACAAGAGGCTCCCGCAGGCTCAGGTGGCGCTCGATGTTCTCGATGACGACCGTGCCGTTGTCCACCAGGATGCCGACGGCTAGCGCGAAGCCGCCGAGCGTCATCGTGTTGAGCGTCTGGCCGCCGACGTACATCACCAGGATAGCGGTCACGATTGACAGTGGAATCGCCGCCAGA
>DATMRM010000051.1:0-7190 GCA_035566155.1 Steroidobacteraceae bacterium
CGGGCGAATGGGTAGGGGTGGCGCTTCGGATGGCAGGGGAGATGTACTTGGTGGCGCGCGAAGAGGCGCGCGAGGTCATGGGCGTTCCGACGCCGCTGACGCGCGTTCCGGGCGCCAAGCCGTGGATTCTGGGTCTGGCCAATATCCGCGGCCAGCTCTATCCCATCATCGATCTGCGCTCCTACCTCGGCAGTGGCCAGACGCCGACTTCACGCAACTCGAGGGTCATCATCGTCAATCATCGTGATATTCCTGCCGGGCTGGTCGTCGATGAGGTGCTCGGCTTCCGGCGCTTTGCCGACGCCGAATTCACCGGCGACGTGCCGACGACGATCGTGCGCTGCGAGCGCTATGTGGCCGGCTCGTTCCGTCGCGCCAGCGAGCAATGGCCGGTGCTGGGCCTGCGCACCCTGGTGGAAGATCCTGCCTTTTCCGAGGCCAGCGCATGAGCGCGGACAGTTCCGGTAGCGCAGGCCGTCCGCAACTGCTGATCATCAGCGCCGCCAGTCTGATCGTGCTGGCGGCCATCGCCAGTGTGGCGCTGCCAGCGCTGCATGTACCGTCGGTGCTGGCATCGATCATCGCCCTGTTGGCCCTGATCCCCATCGTGCTGCTGCTGTCCTACCTGCGCCGCATCGGCCAGGTCGCATCCCAGGCGCAGCGCGCCGCTGAAGTCCAGCGCCTGGAGAGCGACCGCAATCAGCAGGCCATCATGCGACTGCTGGACGAGATGTCGAATCTGGCCGAGGGCGATCTGACGGTCCAGGCGACCGTCACGGAAGACATCACCGGCGCGATCGCCGACTCGGTGAATTACGCGGTCGAGGCCCTGCGCAAGCTGGTGGCGACGATCAGCCAGTCCGGCATCCAGCTGGACGGCGCCGCCCGGCAGACCCAGGCGCTCGCCTCGCACCTGGCTCGCGCCAGCAGCGCCCAGTCCAAGCAGATCGGTTCCGCGACCGAATCCATTGGCGCGATGGCCTCATCGATCGAGGAAGTGTCCGGCAACGCTGAGCGTGGTGCGGACGTCGCCCGCCATTCCGTGGACGTCGCCCACAAGGGCGGCGATGCCGTACGCCGCACGATCGATGGCATGAATACCATCCGCGAGACCATCCAGGAGACCAGCAAGCGCATCAAGCGGCTGGGAGAGAGCTCGCAGGAAATCGGCAATATCGTCGAGCTGATCAGCGACATTGCTGAGCAAACCAACATCCTCGCGCTCAATGCCTCGATTCAGGCTTCGATGGCGGGAGAGGCCGGGCGCGGTTTTGCGGTCGTGGCGGACGAGGTCCAGCGTCTGGCCGAACGCGCCGCCAACGCGACCAAGCAAATCGAAGCGCTGGTGCGTACGATCCAGACCGATACCAATGAAGCGGTGGTGTCGATGGAGCGCAGTACCACCGACGTCGTCGGTGGCGCCCTGCTGGCGGAAAACGCCGGCGCTGCACTGCAGGAAATCGAGCAGGTGTCGAATCAGATTGCCAGCCTGGTACAGAATATCTCCGCGAGCGCGCGCGGGCAGTCCACCGTTGCCCAGAACATCGCGCGCAACATGCAGGTGCTACGCGAAATCAGTGCCCAGTCCGCCGATTCCACCAGTGCCACGTCGCAGGCGATCGCCAAGCTCGCCGATCTGTCCGCGTCGCTGCGCAAATCGATCGCCGGATTCCGTTTGCCTGGCAGTACCGATGCCACCAGCATGCACCGCGCCATCTCGAGCAGCGTCGCCAAACAGCAGGCGGCCATCGTGCCAGGCGCGAGCGGTAAGCCGAGCGGTGCGACCGTGGCCGCGCCGACGCCGGCCGCGACATCGGCGCCTACCGGCTATTCCAATCCGAAGGTTAAGATGCTTGGCGGCTCCTAGAACGCATGACTGAGCTCGCAACTCAAACCTTACATACGGTCGCACGCGAAATCGGCGTGTCCCTGAATGAGGGGCGTGTCGCGCTGGAAGCGCACGTCGAAAAACCGGGGAGCCCCGAGCTGCTGGAGCGCTGTCGTTTCGAACTGCATCAGGTCCAGGGTGTGCTGCGCGTGCTCGAGATCTACGGCGCCGCGCTGCTGGCCGAGGAAATGGAGCAGGTTGCCCGCTACCTCATCGCTCTGGGCGCCGAACGCAAGAATCAGGATGAAACCCTCGACGCGCTGATGCGCGCGATGGTGCAGCTGCCCGGGTATCTGGAGCGCGTACTGGCCGGCGGCCGCGACATGGCGCTGGTGCTGCTGCCGCTGCTCAACGACCTGCGCGCGGTTCGTGGTAGCGCCTTGCTGTCCGAAGGCACGCTGCTGTTGCTGAATCTCAAGTCAGATCGTCAGGCGCAACCCGCGGCTCCCGCGCCGGGCGAAGCGCCGCTGAGCGTGGCGCAGTGGGGCCGGCGCCTGCGCGCCCGCTTCCAGACCGGCCTCATCGGCTGGATCCGCGGCGAGCGCACCGAACAGAATCTTGAAATCATGGGTGCAGTGTCTACCCGCCTCGAACAGGTTGCCACGACGCAACCGGTATTTCAGTTGTGGTGGGTGGTCGGTGCGCTGATCGAATCGCTGCGCGAGACCGGCAATGACGGCAGCATTTCCGTCAAGCGCCTGCTGGGATTGGCCGACCGCGAGATGAAGCGCCTCTACGATCAGGGCGAGGCGCGCTACGCGCAGCACCCGCCCGTGGAGCTACTCAACAATCTGCTGTACTACATTGCGCGCTCGACCAGCGTCGGGCCCCGTGTGGCGGCGGTGCGTGCGTCGTTCCGTCTGAACGAGCTGCTGCCGGTCGACGAGTCGATCGAACAGGAACGCGAAAACCTCTCGGCGCCCTCGATCAAGCTGATGCACACCGTGGCTGGTGCGATCCGCGAGGATCTGTCCAAGGTCAAGGATGTGCTGGACATCTACGTGCGGCGCGGCGGCGGCCAGGCCGAAGAGCTGCAGCCCCAGGTCGTGCTGCTGAAGAAGATCGGCGACACGCTCGGGGTACTGGGTCTGGGCGAGCTGCGCGGCAAGGTGCAGGACGCGACCAACAGGCTGCAGGGGATGATTGGCGGCACTGAGAGCGCTGGTGAGACCGCGCTGGTGCAGGTCGCCGCCAGTCTGATCAATGTGGAAGATCATCTCGACGATGAACTGGTGGGCCTGATCCTGCCGCGCGGTAGCAAGGCCGCGGACAGCGCCGACGGCGAAGCGCCGGACAATGACTTTCAGCAGGTGCAGGGCGCGGTTTTGCGCGAATGCGTGATCAACCTGTCACGCATCAAGGAATACGTCGCGCAGAACGTCAGCGGCACGCTGGATCCGGCCGGCTTCGACAACTGGCCTGATCTGATGCGCGGCATCAACGCTGGCCTGCTGATGCTCGGCAAGTCGCGTGCGGTCGAGATCATCGAGGACATCACCAAACATCTGAAGCGGGTCATGCAGCCCGGCGGCACCGGCCTGGCCCCTGATTACCTGGACCGCCTGGCCGATGCGATCGTCAGCCTCGAGTACTACATCGAGACACTACAGGCGGGCCGCAGCGATCCCTGGTACATGCTCGATAACGCCCGCGCGTGCCTGGACGCGCTGGCGCGTGCGCCGGAGCGGGTACTGCCAACCATTCCTCCGGTGAACGCGGGTACGTTCGCCAAGACGATGCGCATTCCGCCGCCCGGATCGGCCACCGGAGAGACGACCGATGTGCGCAAGCTCGATCAGCCTGCGCTGGTTGAGCCGCCGGTACTGACCGCCGCGCAGACGGCGTCTCCGACGGCCGCCACGTTGCCCGATCCTGACCTGATACGCCTGTTCATCGAGGAAGCGCGCGAAGAGCTGGCCAGGATCGAGCATCAGTATCCGATCTGGGACCAGAATCCGCTCGAAAGCGAAGCGTTGCTGGTTGTACGACGCTCGTTCCACACCCTCAAGGGCAGCGGCCGGATGGTCAATGCCCGCCATATCAGCGAATTCGCCTGGGCGGTCGAAAACCTGCTCAATCGCATCATTGAAGGTACCTTGCAACGCTCGCCACCAGTGCTGGAGACATTGCGTTCGGCGATGAGTGTGATGCCGAAGCTCGTGGCCGAGCTCGAGCCCAGCCATGGCGGGCGTACCGACGTCTCGCCACTCGCGGCCCGTGCGCATGCGCTGGCCAGTGGTCGGGACACTCCGCCGACGCCCCCCGGCGCGTCCGCACCCGTGCCTCCCGCGGTTGCTGCGGCAACAGCGGCGCCGGCACCGGTACCCGCGCCGATCAGCGCGCCGCCCGCAGTCGCTGCGCCGACCGCCCAGTTGAGCGTCGAGGTCGAATCGCGTCGTCACGACGACACCACTCATTTAACCGCTGACGACCGTGCAGCGATGGCGGTCCAGAGCTCATCGATCGAGATCGAGAGCGTGGATCTGGATCGTCTGCTCGATCCGGTCAAACAGCCTGCGGAAGATGCCAACGAACCCGACGCCGCGCTGCGAGAGATCTACGCCCGCGAAACGGCGAGTCATGTCGGGACGGTGCGCCGTTGGCTGGCGCGCGAGCGATCGGCCACTGCGCCACACCTGCTGGCCGAAGAGGTGTATCGCGCGTGCCATACGCTGGTCGGCAGTTCCACGATGGCGGAGGCGCGCCATGGCATACGCCTGGCCGAGCCCATGAATCATTGGTTGCGCAAGTCATTCGACAGCGGCATCGGTCTGGATGATTCGGATCTGGCGCTCATCGCTGACTGCATGGCCGCGATGGAAACCGTGGCCAGCCATCTGGACGAGGGTACGGGATTCTTTCTCGTGCATGACACGCTGCGCGCCCGGATTGCGCGCGCGGAGATCGAACTGGATCGGCGCATCTCGGAGGCCACCGCGCTGGCCGGTCGTACCAGCACCCATCTGAGCGCCCCGCCGATCGAGACGCGCGCACCGCTACCCGCCGTACCGCTCGCAGCGGCGCCCGCAACGCCGCCGGTCGCAGTCACGGCGCCACCACCGCCTGCGGCAGCCGTTGAAGCGGCATCCCCGGATTTCGATCCCGAGATCGCATCGATCTTCAGCGAGGAGGCCGTCGAACTGCTCGAGGCCTGTGAATCGGCGATGTCGGCGTGGAATGCCGCTCCCCAGGATCGCGAACAGGTTGCAGCGCTTCGACGGCCGCTGCACACCCTGAAGGGTGGAGCGCGCATGGCCGGCATCACGGCGATGGGCGAGCTGGCGCATGAACTGGAAACCCTGATCACGCGCATCGAGAGTGGTCTGACAGGCACGGATGACAACGCGCGCGGTGTTGCGCAGGAAGCGCTCGATGAGCTGTCCCGCATGCGCGAGTCGATCGCGTCGGGTCGCGCAGTGTCGCGCCAATCGGCATTGGTCGAACGAATTCATGCCGTCTCGAGCGGTACCGCGCTCCCAGGGTCCACCGTGCCCGCTGCGGCGGCACCACCACCACCGGCGGTCCCGATACAGGCCCCGCCACAGGCCCTGCGGCCTTCACCCGTGGCGGCCGCCGCGACCCCGACATCACCCTATGCTTTAGCGGCGATGCCCGTTGCGTCGCCGGTGGCGGCGCCCGAGCCGATTCAGATCCCCGAACTGTCGATGTTGCCGAAGGAAGAGGAGCTGGCGCCGCGTGCCGAGGTGCCGCAGGCCCGGGCCGCGCTCGCCATGCCGCCGCAGGTCAGCGCCCCGGCGCGAATGGAGGCCACCCCCGAGCCACCGCGGCTCTCGCTGGTTCAGTCCGAACCCGCACTCCGGCCGCCGCCACCGCGTGCAGAAGTCAGTCACGATGAATTTGTCGCCGCGGAATCCGCCGAAGCGGTCGCCAGCGCCGAGTTGCCGGCCGCTCCCGCGCTGTTACCTCCGGGTCGGGAACCGGTGGTGGCCGCCGAACGCGTCGAGATGGCTCGAGTCAGCGCGGAGCTGCTCGATCTGTTGCTGAACAACGCCGGTGAGGTGAGCATTGCGCGCGCGCGCCTCGAGCAGCAGCTCGGCGCGATCGAATTCAACCTGGGCGAGCTGTCGCGCACGGTGACGCGACTGAAAGATCAGCTGCGCAAACTGGAAATCGAGACCGAAGCGCAGATTCTGCACCGACACGACAACGAGACCGCGCATCGTCAGGACTTCGATCCGCTGGAACTGGACCGCTATTCATCGATCCAGCAGTTTTCGCGCGCGCTGGCGGAATCCTCCAACGACGTCGGCAGCATTCAGGGCCTGCTCGAGAACCTGATCGCTGAAGCGCAGAACCTGCTACAGCAGCAGTCGCGCACCGTCACGGAACTGCAGAATGGCCTGATGCGCACTCGCATGGTGTCGCTGCAACGGCACGTGCAGCGTCTGGCACGCATCGTGCGACAGGCGGGGGCCGATAGCGGTAAGCGCGCCGAGTTGATCGTCGATGGCGCTTCCGGCGAACTGGACCGACAGGTGCTCGAACGCATGTTGCCGCCGTTCGAGCACATGCTGCGCAACGCGGTGGTCCACGGCATCGAGACCCCGGACGTGCGCCGCGCCGCGGGTAAGGATGAAACCGGACGCATCCACCTGAACCTCAAGCGCGAGGGCGCAGAGGTGATCGTGGAGGTCAGCGACGATGGCGACGGGATGAATCTGACGGCGATCCGGGTCAAAGGACTCGAGATGGGATTGATCCGCGCCGATCAGGAGCTGTCGGACGAGGACATCATGCAGCTCGTGCTCGAGCCGGGCTTCTCGACCGCCAGTTCGCTGACCCAGCAGGCCGGCCGCGGCGTCGGCATGGATGTGGTCGCCGTTGAAATCAAGAAACTCGGCGGCGCCCTGCACATGGAGAGCTCCAGGGGCCGGGGCACGCGTTTCACGATTCGCCTGCCCTTCACGCTTGCCATCAGCCATGCGCTGGTGGTGCGCACGGGCGAGGAGTTCTACGCGCTGCCGCTGCCAACGGTCGAAGGCGTGGTACGTCTGGCACGCGCAGAAGTCCTGCAGCATCTGCGCAGTGAAACGGCGAGCTTCACCCACTCCGGTATCCGCTATCGCCTGCAGCCGCTGGCGCTGTATGTCGGAATGGAAGCCTCAGCCTTGCCGGAGCAGGACGTGACTATTCCGGTGGTGCTGGTGCGCGCCGGTGAACATTCGACCGGGTTGATTGCCGATGAACTGGTCGGCAGTCGCGAGATCGTCGTCAAGCCGGTAGGACCTCAGATTTCCAGCATTCGAGGCATCTCCGGCGCCACCATCCTGGGCGACGGCCG
>DATMRM010000052.1:0-6905 GCA_035566155.1 Steroidobacteraceae bacterium
CTGGCACGTTACGCGGCCATTTGCCAGGAACAGAACATCGTACCGATCGTCGAACCCGAAGTCCTGATGGATGGCGGACACAAGATTGAGCGCTGTGAAGAAGTGACCGATGAGGTTCTGGCGGAGGTCTTCTCGCAGCTCGAAGATCATCGCATCCACCTCGAGGGCATGATCCTGAAGCCCAATATGGTGATCTCCGGCAAGAAGTGCAGCACGCAGGCATCGCCTGAACTGGTCGCTGCCGCCACGGTGCGTTGCCTTAAGCGACACGTGCCCTCGGCGGTGCCAGGCATCATGTTCCTGTCGGGCGGGCAGTCGGCGGCTGAGGCCACGCTGCATCTGTCGCTGATGAATAAGTTGGGGCCGCTACCGTGGCAGCTGTCCTTCAGCTACGGCCGTGCGTTGCAGGATGCCGCGCTCTCGGCCTGGGGCGGCAAGCCCTCCAACGTCGGCGCGGGGCAGAAGGAATTTCATAAGTGGTCGAAGCTCAACGGGCTTGCGCGCACCGGCGCTTTCAAGGCCGGAATGGAGCAGCAGGCAGCGTGAGTGATTCTGATTCGGTCGTCGAGGTCAGCGACGTTCACTACCACATCGGCGCACGCGCAATATTCAACGGCGTGAATATGCGCATGCGCCGCGGAGCCATCACGGCGGTGATGGGACCCAGCGGCACCGGCAAGACCACGCTGTTGCGTCTGATCATGGGGCAGATCCTGGCCGACAGCGGGAAAGTGACGGTGTTCGGACAGGACGTCGCGGCTCTGAATCGCAGTCACCTGTTCGCTCTTCGCCAGCGCATCGGGATGCTGTTTCAGAACGGCGCGCTGCTGACCGACATGTCGGTTTTCGAGAACGTAGCCTTTCCGGTGCGTGAACATTCCAATCTGCCCGAGCCAGTGCTGCGCGAGCTGGTGCTGATGAAACTGCAGGCGGTCGGTTTGCGCGGAGCCGCCGATCTGATGCCGGCTGAGCTCTCCGGCGGCATGGCACGGCGTGTGGCGCTGGCACGCGCGATCGTGATGGACCCGGAGGTGTTGATCTACGATGAGCCTTTCGTGGGTCTGGATCCGATTTCGATGGGTGTGATTGTGCGCCTGATCCAGTCGCTCAATCAGACGCTGGGGATCACCAGTATCCTGGTGTCGCACGATGTGGCCGAAATCAGTGCGATTGCTGACTACACCTACCTGCTGTCGGAAGGCCAGGTGGTGGCCGAGGGGAGTCCGAAGGAACTGAAGGCGGAGCAGAAGGAGGTCGTCAAACAGTTCATGAGCGGGGCCGCCGACGGGCCGGTGCCGTTCCACTACCCGGCGCCAGACTATTTTGGTCAGTTGCTGGAGCGCACCTCGGCATGAAGATTCACAGCGCGGCAGTGACGATCAACCGGCGTTCATTGGCACTCGGCGCGCTGGCGAAGGTCGGGTCGGTGGCACTGTTTTTCTTCCGAATCGTCGGGCAGAGCGTGCCGGCGCTGGGGCGCCCGGCTCTGGTGGTCAAACAGATCTACAACGCCGGTGCCCGCTCCCTGGTCGTCATCATGTTGTCGGGTTTGTTCGTTGGCGGCGTGCTCGGCATACTGGGCGACGACCTGTTGCAGCGATTCGGTTCTGAATCGGCGCTGGGCGTGGTGGCCGCCTTGGGGTTGACCAAGGAACTCGGTCCGGTGCTGACGGCGCTGCTTTTTGCCGGAAGGGCAGGTACCGCGCTGTGTTCCGAGATCGGCCTGATGAAGGCCACCGATCAGCTTGCGGCGATGGAGATGATGGCCGTCGATCCGATACGTCACGTGGTCGCGCCACGCTTTCTGGGAGGTCTGATCGCGATGCCGCTGTTGGCGGCCATCTTCAACTGCATTGGCATCTATGGTGCGCAGTTGGTCGGCATCTCGATGATGGGAATTCAGCCGGGTACCTTCTGGTCGCAGACGCAGGACGCCGTGGGAATTCGCGACGTCAACGAGGGGCTGATCAAGAGCGTCGTTTTCGGTGCAGCCTGCAGTCTGTTGGCGGTGTACGAGGGCTATCACGCGGAGCCGACGGCGGAAGGGGTGGGTCTGGCGACGACGCGAACGGTGGTTACTTCGGCCGTATTGGTGCTGTTGCTTGACTATATCTTGACCGCTTTCTTCCTGTAGGGCCTCTTTTGAAAGGGGATTGCTTTCATGGCACAGTCGAATCGTTCAATTGAAGTCGGAACCGGGTTGTTTGTGCTTCTGGGGTTTGCTTCCCTCGGATTTCTGACTACACAATTGCCCGGCAGCGGCTTACAGCTGACGCGGACGGCTGATAGCTACGCTGTGGTCGCGAAGTTCGACAACATTGGCTCACTGAAAGTCGGTGCGCCGGTGGAGATGTCGGGTGTGCGTGTCGGCTCGGTCACTGCCATCAACTACGACGCCTCGGTCTACAAGGCCGCGGTGAACATGGCAATTGACCGCAAGTACGACAAGATCCCCGATGACAGCGATGCCGCCATTCAGACCTCCGGACTGCTCGGCGCCAATTACATTGCAGTGGGGCCAGGGGGTTCGGACACCTATTTGAAAGCTGGCAGCGAGATGACTTTCACACAGTCAGCGATCGTGCTCGAGAATCTGATCAACAAGCTGTTCTCCAGCGTCGCCAGCGGTGGCAACAAGGACTCCGACAGTGGCAGCAAGGATAGCGGCAGTAAGGATAGCGGCAGTAAGGACGAGGGCAGCAAGGACAGCGGCAAGCCATCCGGCGGCAAATCATCCAAGTGAGGGCATCATGCGAAACGCGAAATTTGCACTCGTTGCAGCGCTGAGCTTAGGCGCGCTCGGTGCGCTGGCCGTGTTGCCGGCGAATGCCGCGCAGTCCAGTCCGGCGCCAGCCACCGGCACCGGTGGCAATCTTGGTGCGGGGGTGGATTCCAGCGCGCCTGCGAAACTCGTGCAGACAGCGGCCTCGGCGATGCTGAAGGAGCTGGATGCGCATCGGGCTGACTATCGCGCCAATCCAGGCAAGGTGCACGGACTGGTGGACCAGGTGCTGCTGCCGCACTTCGATACCACTTATTCGGCCCGGCTGGTTCTGGGAAGACACTGGCGCGACGCCAACGACGATCAGCGCAAGCGCTTCGTGGATGCGTTCTATCGCTCGCTGCTCAACAACTATGGCGATGCGCTAGTGGACTTCACGGCCGATAAACTGCAGGTGCTGCCGTACAACGGCGATCCGAAGGCCGACAACGCCACGGTCAAGACCAAGGTTCGCAAGAGCGACGGTTCATCGGTTGAGGTCGACTACGCGCTTCACAAGACGGACGACGGCTGGAAGGCCTGGGACGTGATCATCGAAGGCATCAGCTATGTGCGCAGCTTCCGCGAAGACTTCGATTCGGAGATTGAACAGAAGGGCATCGACGAAGTCATCACGCGTCTGCAGTCAGGCGAGACGCCGCAGGCGATCAAGCACACGACGACCACGTTGAAGAAGAGCTGAAGGCCGTGGCGGCAGCGAGCGCATTTGTTGCGGTCTCCTCGGGCCTCTACCGGCTCGAGGCGCCGCTGACCTTTGCCAGTGTTGCCGGCCTGCGTGATCAGGGTCTGAAGATGATCGATTCGGCTCCGGAAGGGTTGACGCTGGATCTGCAGGCCGTGCCCACGGTGGACAGCGCCGGTCTGGCGCTACTGATCGACTGGCTAGGTGAGGCGCGCTCCAGATCGCGCCGCCTCAAGTACGTGCAACCGCCGAACGCGCTGCTATCGCTGGCGCGCCTGAGTGAGGTTGAGAGGCTGATCGCCGAAGGCTGATTGGGGCTGCCATGAACCAGCAAACCTCCGAGACCGAGCCAGGACTGCGCAAGGCCCTGGATCATCTGCAGTCGGTGCTCATCCCGGGCGAGAATCTCGAGGCCTGGGCGGTTCAGCGCCGCATCTATGCGATCAAACATCGAAGACTGCTGGTCGCCGCAACCAGCGGCCGATTGATCTGCATCCAGCGCAATCTGCTCGGTGGCTTCCAGTTGCACGATATCCGTTGGCAGGATCTGGAGGAGGTCCGACTGCGCGTCGGCGTGCTCGCCGCCGATCTGACGGTGCGCGTCGGCAGTGCGAGCGATCTGGCCTCGCAGGGAGCGGGTGGCGCCCGTACCATGGAGTTTCATGGCCTGCGCACCCCCCAGGCAGAGGCGGTCTATCGCATCTGCCAGGCGCAGGATCAGGCCTGGCGTGAGAAGCGGCGTATTCGCGAGCTGGAAGAGCTGCGCGCGCGCGCCGGCGGTATTCAGCTCGGCGCGGGGAGTGCGGCGAGTACGGCCGCGGCGCCAGCGGCTGACGGGGTCCCGTCCGAGGCGATGCGTCGTCTGCAGGAAGCCAAGCAGATGCTGGACGCGAAACTGATTACCGATTCCGAATACGAGGCCATCAAGGCGCGCATCGTCTCCAGCTGAGCGCTATTTCGGCGGGTCCGGCTTGTCCTTGCCGCCGTTGTCGCTTTCATCTTCCTTGAGCAGATCGTCTGGAGTTTCGTCACCGCGCAGCAGGTAGTTGCGGCGCTGCAGATAGGCGCTGCGCACGATCCCGTACGGATCGTAAGCGGCGTCCAGGGCCTTGTCGGTATCGAGCAGGCCCGCTCGACGATCGATCTGAGTGACCACGAACAATCCACCCGACACGTAGTTGTTGGTGATCAGGTTGCGACTGACGATCTCGTAGGTCAGCAAATAGTCCGGCCCCAGACCTGCGGTATCGCGCACCGTGGACGGTCCCAGCAGCGGCAACATCAGATACGGTCCGCTCGGTACGCCCCAGCGGCCGAGGGTCAGTCCGAAATCCTGGGTATGTCGATCCAGTCCCATGCGAGTCGCCGGATCGAACAGTCCGCCAATACCGATGGTGGTATTGACGATGATGCGCGCGGCGTCGCTGACCCCGTCGGTGATCTTGCCCTGGAACACATCGTTGGCGACCGTGGTCGGGTAGGCGAGGTTGCTGGTGAAATTGCTGAGGCTGGTGCGTATCGGGCCCGGCACATATCTGACGTAGGCGCGCGCGACCGGGCGCAGTACTGCGTGGTCTAGCGCAGTGTTGAACTTATAGACCGACCGATTGAAACGCTCGAAGCGATCGCGCGGATCGTGTTTGCCGTTGGGTAGTGCTGCGCAGCCGGTGATTCCGAGATTGAGCAGCAGCAATGCAAGCAGGGCAGCTCGGTTCATGGAGCCGCAGTGTATCAGGTCATCCGCGGAATCTGATGCGGCGCAGAAGTTACTGCCGATTTGCTGCTGATCAGCCTGTGCGCCGCGAGGCTTGCTGCTCGCGCAGCCAGCCGCGCACCTGCTCCAGCCGTGCACGGAACTTCGCTTTCTGCTGACCGGTGAGTCCCGGTGTCGCCAGCGCCAGTTCCAGTTGCTGGTTGGCGAGCGCCAGTTGGCCGCCTACGAGGTCGTATTCGGCCATGTACTCGTACGCATCCCCGGCATCGCCCGCAGCGTTGGCCGCGAGCGCGGTCAGGCGAATCTGTGCCGGCGTCGGATCAGCATTGTTGAACAGGTCGAGCAGCAGGGTGTGTGCTTCCGGCGCGCGATTGGCCTGCATGAGCGTTTCCGCATAGCGCACGGTCAGCGGCACGTTGCGCGGGAACAGGATGTTGGTTTGCCGGAAGAATTCCAGTGCCTCCGGCATCTGGTTATTGGCAACCAGCGCCTGACCGAGTGTCGCATACAGCATCGTCACCTGTGGATTTTGGGCGACCAGCTCGCGCAAGATCGCGACCGCTGCGGCGGCATTGTGGTTCTGCATCTGCACCAGTGCTTCGCCGTAACGCTCTGCCGCTGAGAGTGGGCGCCGGTCGCGGAGACGCGAGTAGTACTGATCGACATGCTCCTCCGGGGGCAACGCCAACACCCGCACCCGCTCCTTGAACAGTTCGTAGCTCAGCGACTCCGGCAGGGGTTTGCTCGGGGGGAACGTGGCGGCGCGATTGCGCGCGGCGGCGACGCGCTCACTGGTCACCGGGTGATCGATCAGCAGTGGCGGAATGCCGGCAAGGGACAGGCCTTCCATGCGAGAGAACAGTTCGAATTCGTTCGCCATTTCGTTTGGATCGAAGCCAGCGCCAGCGAGCAATTCAATTCCGACGGCGTCAGCTTCGATCTCGTTGCCACGTATGAGGTTCACTTGCTGCTGATAGGAGGCGGCTTGGGTCAGCGCGATGGCACCTTCCGCACCCTGACCGCCCCCGGCCATCGCCCCGAGCGCGATTGCCGCCAGCATGGCCGCCATGTTGATTAGGGACATGTGCGACTGCGCCTCGATCGCGCGCGCCATATGCCGCTGCACGATGTGACCGGTCTCGTGGGCGACGACGGAGGCCAACTCGGACTCATTGTCGGTCATCAGGATCAGACCACTATTGATGAGTACGAGACGGCCGATGGCGCCGGCGTTGACGACCGGCTCCTTCATCACGTTGTAGGTAAAGCTCTGGCCCTCATCGTGCGCCTGCGAAGCGAGCCGCATGCCAAGCTGCTGGATGTAATCGGTGACTTCCGGATCCTCCATCAGCAGCCCGCTGTCGCGCACCTCGCGCAGTACCATCCGGCCAATGGAGTATTCGTCGGCCTTGCTGATCAGCGCGTTCGCCGGTCCGCCCAGATCAGGCAGGTCGTACCCCAGGTAGGGATTGCTGCGAGTGCTAAAGCTGGCCGGGGTGGCAGTGGTGGGCACCACAACCGGTGGGTCGCCAGCCACCGCGCTATAGGAGGCTGACAGCGTCAGGAAGCAGCCAAACAACGCGCAAATACGTCGCATAACACCTTGAGTAGACAAGCAATCCTACTTCGACCTTGGGGCATGAGTTTCGGTTCCGCCCACGGGTGGGTCGCGTGACCGCTATCTTAATCCCTGGGCCCCAGGAGCCTATAACGCTTCAGAGGCGAAA